>DASWAC010000653.1:0-2455 GCA_036391335.1 Ktedonobacterales bacterium | reverse complement strand
GGGCTGACCTATGTCCCCAATATCCAGTTCGCGCCGTTCTATGTCGCTGACGCGCTCGGCTATTACAAGGATGCTGGCCTGAACGTGACACTTCGTCACCACAACTTTGGTGAGGACGAGTTTGGCGCGCTGGTCAGTGGCCATGAGTCGCTTATCTTCGCGGGTGGCGACGAGGTGCTCCAGGCGCGCGCCAAAGGGCCAGACATCGTGTATGTGGCCCAGGTCTTCAACCAGTATCCCGTCTCGCTCATTGTCCCGGCTGGCTCCAGCGCGCAGTCGGTGGCCGACCTGCGGGGCAAGACGATTGGCATCCCCGGGCAGTATGGCGCGACCTACATCGGGCTCCTCTCGATGCTGAAGTCTGCCGGGATGAAGCCGACGGACGTGAGCATGCAGAGCATCGGATTCACCCAGGTGCAGGCGCTCATCGGTCACAAGGTTGACGCGGTGATGGGCTATAGCAACAATGAGCCGCTCATCTTCGAGCAGCAGGGTTTCCACGTGCGCTCCATCGCTGTCGGTGCGGGGAGCCCGCTCGTCTCGAATGGAATCGCCGCGATGCGTGGCGAGCTGCAAGCGCATCCCGACATCGTGAAGGCGTTCATCGCGGCCACGCTCAAGGGTGTTGACTATGCCATCGCGAATCCGGAGAAGGCCGTCAGCCTGAGCAAGACATATGTGCCCGGCCTGGATGACAGCGCCAAGGCCGCCGACGCGCTGAGTGTGCTGAAGGCGACTCTCCCCTTCTGGCAGCACGCGTCAGGCTCGAAGCACGGCTATAGCGATCCCGCGAAGTGGCAGGCCATGGCCACCTTCATGAGCGGGGAAGGGCTGGTGACCGGCTCGGTGGACGGCGCCAAGGCAATTGATAATAGCTTCCTGAGCTAACGTCAGCGCAGGGCACGTGGGAGCTCGACAGGGCTGGCGACTCAGGTCGTGCCTGGAGGTCGCTAGCCCTCTCCCCCGCGAGCGGCTCGCCTACTCCGCTCGCTGCTCTCGCGCGCGCACCCGGCAGCCAGGCCACTCCTGGCGCGACTGCACTTGCCGGGCCTTTAGCGCGCCGTTGTCGCCGTGGCGGCTGGTGACTGCGGAAAGGTAGCAATCGTGGCGGTGGACAGCGGCTGCGGTGTGGTGGGCGTTGCACACGATTCGTCCACTTGGCGGCCGGCCGGCGTCAGCCCGCGGGCTGCGGGGGGTCGTGCTCCAGCGCCGCGCGGTCCCAGCTCGCGAGCGTCGCCGCGGCGTCGTAGGTGCTCTGGGCGAAGGCGTGCAGCGCTTGGTCTGGGTCGACAGCGGTGCGCACAGCCTCATAGGGCAGGATGTATTCGCTAAGGTCGCGGTGATATGCGGCGCTCGCCGGCACGATGCGCGCCTCGGCGAAGCCGGCTGGCTCCGGGCTCGCATAAGCATAGTACGCAGGCTCCCGCACCCCTCCGTCCACACTGCCCGGCCAGAAGCCGCAGCTCCACTCCTCATGCGAATAGGCCTCGCGGGTGATGCGATCCGCCTCTGGCCGTGGTGGTGCGCGCCGACCCGAGAAGCGTGTGAGGGCCAGATCGAAGCTGCCCCAGAAGAAGTGCACAGGACTGGACTTGCCGGCGAAGCGACCGCGGAACCCCTGGAGCACACGGGATGATTGCTGCGTGATGCGCCACCAGCGCATGACGGCCTCCGCGTCATAGGCGGCATGCTCGAAATCCTCATCGCACGGGATAGGATTGGAGACCTCTTGAGGGAGGGTGTTGATAGTCACGTTGATGTCGAGCGAGCGCAGCATGGCCATCAGCTCGCGATAGAAGTCGGCGACGGGTCGCGGATAGAGCGCCATGGCACGGCCACGACCGGAGCCGGTGCGCACCCAGAGCGTCTGATTGAAGAAGTCGAAGGTGATCTGGAAGGCGTCTGTGCCATAGGGAATGGAGACGGTTGCCAGCCCGAGCGGCGTCACCTGGAGGGCCACCGCCCACCAATGGTTCACCGGCGGGCAGAGCGCGAGCGGCACTTTGCCCACGATCTGTGTCCACATGTGCAGCGTCGCATAGGTGTCTTGCCATGCCGCCAGCGGCAGACTCGGCCAGAGCGCATCATGAGCCTCGACAGGTGGTGTGGTCGAGCCCGTGGGAGCAGCATTCGCGTCACCGAGCCGGTCATTTGAGGCATCCATGAGAATCCCACTCCTTCTCAGCGCTCGCTAGTAGCCATATTTTGGCCGCAAGCCAATAGCCCCACAAGCCAATCGAAGGGAGCACTCCAGCGCGGCTGGTCCCTTGCTGAAGGGCTCTATGCGCTAGTAGGCTAGAAGACGGCGTAGCGCTTGCTCTTGCTCATAGCTGCGAAGCCGAGCGCTTGCCTCGCTCAATGCCTGCATTGCGGCAGCTAATTGTCCGCTCAGCGCTCGCCACCGCTGATGTGCCTCAGGGTCATCCGGTGTGAGCAGCCGTAGGGCCCCACAGTA
>DASWAC010000652.1:0-2570 GCA_036391335.1 Ktedonobacterales bacterium | reverse complement strand
GTGGAAACATTGGGAACGTATCCTCTCCGCTCAAACGCTAGGTCATGATGCCAGGCAACACCGCGCGGTTGCGTGCCGTCAGAGTACATCACAAGACGCCAAGCTATCTGTGAGGGTCGTCACTATTTCCTTTGGGTGTGGCGCGGCTCACAAAGATGCGCGACGCCTGCACGCACAATATGCCTTCTCGCGACCCAGCGACCGGCATCGAGATCGAGGTCGTCTCTCCCTGGTGGCGCCAGCTCAAACGCCGCGTCGCGGGCCACTGAGCGCCTTCAGACCCGCTCTCCACTTCTCCCCTTGACTTTGACGTTACGTCAATGTTGCATCCTCTGCGTGTGAGTTGCCGCAGCGTGGTGAGCAGCCATCCATCCGGCAACCACACTAATCGGCCTGTATATGCGAGAGGAGTCCCACCATGGGCACGATCGAGACCCTGTTACAACGCAACCACGATTTCGCCACCCATCACTTCGTCGCTGGCCTCGGCATGCGCCCGACCCTGCGAACCTTCATCATCAGCTGTGCTGACCCGCGCGTCGATCCGGTCCACCTGCTTGGTCTCGAGCCAGGCGAGGCGGTCGTGCTGCGCAACGTTGGCGGGCGCGTGGCTCCGGGAACGGTGCAGCTGCTGCGTATGCTGCTGCAGGTGCCCACTGGCGCCAGCACGCCGGCGGGCGAGAGCGCCGGCCCGCCTTTTCACCTCATCGTGCTCGAGCACACCGACTGTGGGATCACACGCATGGCCAGCAATGCTGCGCTGATGTCCGACTATTTCAGCGTCCCACCGGCGGAGCTTCCCGCTAAGGCAATCCTGGATCCGCGCGCCGCGGTGGCCGTTGACGTGGCGGCACTGCACACTATTCCTGGCTTACCGGCTGGCTTCCTCGTGTCTGGGCTGGTCTATGACACCGAGACAGGATTGGTCGAGGTCGTCGTTCCGCCGGCCCCAATCCACCCCGCAACCACCTGATCCCTCCTATGAGCGTTTCCACCCGAAATAGAAAGAGTCTTCACCATGAGTACCGCCATCGCCGACCAGCGCACCATCATCTCTGCCGCCGAGTGGTTCGGCGGCGGGCGTCGTGTCCCCTATGATCCTGACCATCACCACATGCTTACGGCTCACGAGGACCTCAGCAAGCCTCACCTGATGGTGTTCGAGCGAGTCGTCGGCGCACCCGATGCCACAGGCCGCTGGATCACGATGCTTCCTGGCTATCCCGATGGCTCCTATGGCTACGCCAAAGTAGACGCCTCGCTTGGGGATGACCCGGCTCCACGTCTCTATCTCGAATACATCGGGCAGGGCGACTCGGATAAGCCTGGAGATTATGCCTACTCGACTATCGAGCGCGCTGATCTCGTGGAAGCGCAGTGGCAGGCGCATGGGGTGCGGCGCACCTTCGTGGCGACGTTCGACTACTCCTCTCTGGTCTTGCTCGAGCTGCTCGCGCGCCAGCAAGAACGACTCGAGCGCGGTGAGCCACTCACCACCCGCATCGAGTCGGTGTTCATCGCCAATGGGGGGCTGTTTGCCGGCGTGCATTCTCATCCCTGGCAGACGACGCCCCTGCTCAGGACGCCTCTGGGAGCGCTCAGCATGTGGCGCGCGCAGCGCTCACCGGCCCTCTTCAAGAGCATCATGCGCGGCGCCAAGCTCTATTCCCCCGAGTATGGGGTGACGGATGCGGAGCTCTCGGAGATGTATGATGCGATAGCACGGCGGAATGGGGCCGCATTCCTCCATCTGGCCGCTGGGTTCGCCAGTGAGCACAAGGCCCATGCCCAGCGCTGGGATCTCGCCCGGTTGTATCATGCGATGCACAGCTCGGTCGCCTTCTGCATTGCCGGCAGCGAGGAAGACCCCTATGAGCCGAAACAAATTGTTGCGGCGCGTGCGCGGCTGGGCGCCGATGGTCTCGACATTTGCATGGTGCCTGGCGGCCATCTCACCACCGCGGAACATCCCGATGTGCTCGCCGCGCTCATCCGCGAGCGCGGCCTGGCGTGGCTCCGACAATAAGCGCGCCACTGGCCTCAACCCGAGCAGGTCTGGCAAGGGTTAGGGCACCCGCCTTGGCCCTATGCATGTGATGAGGAGAAGCAGACATGTTTCGTATCGGGGAATTCTCGCTCATCGCCCAGGTGTCGGAGCGGCTCCTGCGCTACTATGATGAGATCGGCTTGCTCAACCCAGAGTATACCGATCCGCAGACGAGCTACCGCTACTATAGCGCTGGACAACTGCCCCGCCTCAATCGCATCCTCGTCTTGAAGGGGCTGGGGGTGGGGCTTGACCAGATCGCCCGGCTCCTGGGCCAGGACACCTCCTCCGACGAGATTCGCGGCATGCTCCTGTTGCGCAAAGCACAGATCACACAGGCGATGCAGGCTGATCTGGCCCAGCTCCAACAGGTCGAAGCCCGTCTCGACCAAATGGACGCCTTTGGCCAGGCGCAGGTTCCCGATGTGGTATTGAAAGCCATCCCGCCCCAACGGTATCTGGCGCTGCGCGAGGTATTACCCGATGTTGCCGCCATCCGTCGGCTGGTAGAGCAGATGACCGC
>DASWAC010000651.1:0-12454 GCA_036391335.1 Ktedonobacterales bacterium | reverse complement strand
GGCCGTGTGCTGGCGATTGGCGGGCTCAAAGAGAAGGCGATGGCAGCGCATCGTGCTGGCATCACCAAGATTCTCTACCCCGAGGATAACAAGCCTGAGCTGAAGGAGATGCTCCCCGAGGTGCGTCGCAAGATGGTGGCCATCAGCACCATGGATGATGTCATCCGTCTGGGGCTGGCGCCGGCATCCAAGCAGCGGTCCACGCGGCAGGCACAGGTGCATATGCTCCCGACCGAGCGCAAGTCTGAGGCCCCCATCCCCGTCACCCCGACCCAGCTGCCGACCGTTGGCTCTGGGGTCGACATTGACCTGCCCGCCGCGCTGCCATAATCCATTCACGTCAGCCATCCAAAGCCGCTCGCCATATGGTGGGCGGCTTTTTCGCGTACCGATGGCCGCCTTCCGCTTTTTGCCGCAGGCGGCGTCTCTCATTGGTGAGAGTGGACGCTCTGGTGTAGAATAAGAACAAATGTTCTCATCTGGCGCTTCCGATTTTCCATAACGTGGCGAGAATGAAGGCGTAGTGGGCTTCCCCCACATCATCCCTAGAGGAGTGTGAATGCCATGGGTGAAATGCAGTCGCCCACCCGCGAGGAATGGGACGAGATCGCGCGTCGCCTGCAAGAGCCATTTGACCCCGCCGAGGTGGATTTCCGCGTGCAGGGCAAGCCGAATGAGGCGAGTGGCCGGGCGCAGGTCGTCGCGTATATTGACGCGCGGGCCGTGCAGGACCGGCTCGACAAGGTCGTAGGTCCCCTCAATTGGTCCTTTGATTGGGCGCCCCTGGTCATCGAGCAGGGTGAGGTCATGGTCGCCAAGGGCACCCTCACGGTGCTTGGCGTCAGCAAGTCCGACGCGGGCTCAGCCAGCAACTTCGAGCAGACGCTCGGCGCGGTCTCCCACTGCTTCAAGCGCGCCGCCGTCCACTGGGGCGTGGGGCGCTATCTCTATAGCCTTCCCATGACCTGGGTGCAGGTCGAGCGCAACGGCCGCATTCCCGCCGAGATCTTGCGCGACCTGCGTGCCCGTCTGCCCCGGAGCGAGCACACCGCCCGCGCCAATAGCGGATCGGCCACGAGCGGATCGCCGGTCTATCAGCTGGGCCAGGAGCCCGCCACGGTGGCCGAGGCACCCGCGCCAGCGCTCACCACACGCCCACCGGCGAGCAAGGCTGCCACGACGCGGACCCCAGCCAGACCCGCCGCCGAGCGTCCGGAGCCTGCCGAGCCGGCCAGAGCCACCCTGGGCAGCGCCGAGGCCGCCGCCACTGACCAGCAAATGCGCAGCATTCGCAAGCTGTGCCAGGCACTGGGCCAGACCGAGCCGGCAGACAGCCTCTCGAATGCGCAGGCGCGCGAGCTCATCTCGCAGCTGAGCAGCGACTACCAGCGGATGCGCCGGGCCAGCTAATCCACCATCCGCGCCAAGCGCTCCTCCTCCTGTGCGGGAGGAGGAGCGCCTTTTGTGTGGGATATCCCTCAACCCCAGTAGCGCTCTTCTTTCCAGGGGTCAGCGTGGTTGTGGTAGCCATTGAGCTCCCAGAAGCCCGGACGGTCCTCAGCCATGAACTCCAGCCCACTCAGCCACTTCGCGCTCTTGTAGGCATACAGCTTTGGCACGATGAGACGCACAGGCCCGCCGTGCTCCGGTGGCACTGGCTTCCCATCGAGGGTAAAGACGATCATCACATCGTCATCGTCGAGATCGGCCAGCGGCATGTTCGTGGTATAGCTCGTCCATGAGTGCGCCATCACATACTTTGCCGAGGGCTTCGGCGCGACCAGCTTGAGCACCTCGCGAATGTGCACGCCATCCCAGGTGTTGTCATAGCGGCTCCATGTGGTGACACAATGGAAATCCGCGGTGAGCTGGGTGTGGGGCAGGGCCTGCAGCTGCTCCCACGTCAGCTCGATCGGCGTGGCCACCTCGCCCCAGACCTTGAAGCGATAGCCTTCCGGATCGAATTGCGGGGTGCGCTCATAGCTGAGCACCGGAAACTTTGTAGTGTGATATTGCCCCGGCGGCAGACGCACGCGTCCATCGGGCCGCAGCTCCGGCGGCGTGTCGGCGCTCTGGCGACCAAACAGCTTGCTCAGATCCATGGGGTAATCCCTTTCTGGAACGACGAATGTGTCGGGCCGCCACGTGGTGCGGTCAGGTACAGGAATTATGTCGCCTTCCCTCCCTCGCGCGCAACCTCAAACGCACCGCATTGACGCGGCACGTGCTGGCGCGTATGCTCAGGGAAGTAGGCCATCGCGGATGGCCGTGTGAGGGAAGGCATTCGATGATGGACCCGGTATGGGGCACGGGAGGCGCGCCTGGCGCGCAAACCGATCAGATGCGCATGCTTGGTGAGAACGCCGCCGCCTTCCTCGAGCGCATCAAAGAGGCGGAGCAGCGCATCGCCGTGCGCGAATGGTGGATGCTTGGCGAGGCCATTCCCGAGGCGCGCATCCTGGCCGAGCTTGCCAGTTTGCTAGCAGTGGCCCGAGGCGAGCTAGAGCACACCATCGTTGATCACTTTGGCCGCGTCTCGCTGGGCGCCGATGTCTTTGGCGCTGAGTCGCACACCAGCAGCGACAGCATGCCGCTGAGTGACCCCGTCTGGCTGGCCGAGCGCACTCAGGAGGCCCGTTCCCTGCTGCGGGCGGCGGCGCAGGTGTTGCCGGCCTATCACAGATATGGTGTCGCCCTGCGCGATCACGTGAGCGCCCTGCGGCTGCCACCGGAGGCGATCCATTCCCTCGGCATCGTGGCGGACCGCCTGGGTGAGGCGGTCGAGACCGTGTTCGAAGCCGGGTCAGGTGCGCCCTAGGGAATGCTTGACACCCATTCCCTCGCTACGTATCATGGGCTGTGATATTGCCAAATAGACATATAGTCATGCGCTCGCGCACCGGCGCGCCCCACCTCAAGGAGGATCCCCGATGGCGACCCTGCTCACGAATGCCGCGGTGCTCGAGCGTATCGGCGAGCACCGGCTCATCGAGGGGTTAGAGCACATGAGCCCAACCTATCTGGAAGGGCTGAAGCGTATTCTCACCGTCTCCGCCGACACCGAGCTAATCAGCGCGCCCGCGTACCTGTATGCCGCGCGCAAGGCCCCAAATATCAACACATTTGGCTCGGCCATCGCCATCATTCAGGATGAGCTCGGCCACGCTCACATCGCCTATCGCCTGCTGCGCGACCTGGGGGTGGACACTGAGGAGCTGATCTATCGCCGGGCGCCCGCGAGGTGGAAGTATCCCTATGCCTTCGATGTGCCACTGGATTCCTGGTATGAGCTGATCGTCGCCAACGCGTTCTATGACCGCGCGGGCTACTGCCTGCTAGGCGATGTCTATAGCAGCACGACGTTTGGCCCGTGGAAGCGCGCGCTCGTGAAGGTAGATAAAGAAGAGACCTTCCACCTGCGCCACGGCGAGCAGTGGATGCGTAAGCTGGCGCCTGACCCCGCCGAGCACGAGCGCCTGCAGGCAGCCATCAACTGGATGTTCCTCCTCACCGTCGAGTGGTTTGGCCTGCCCGACAGCCTCAAGAAGCACTCCGAGCAGCTGGAGTTTGGCTTCAAGGGCAAGAGCAATGACGAGCTGCGCCAGACGTGGATGAGCACCGCGGTGCCTTTCTGCGAAGAGCTCGGCTTCACGGTGCCCGCGCACCTCGATACGTCCACCGGCGCCTATGTCATCGATTGCGCGTTCCCCGTCGCCTTCGACGAGGATGCCAAGCATTGGCTGCTGGATGAAGGCGCCATCTCGTGGGATGACGTGATGGTCCGCTGGAAGAAGCGCGGGCCAAAGAATGAGGAGTTTGTCGAGATGGTGCAGCGCGGCAATCGTGGGCTGGCGGCCCTGCTGGGCGAGGCGTGATATGCTCGCCCCCGCGCCCGACTATCCGCATGATCCCCTATGGGACGCCCTGCGCGAGGTCAGCGATCCCGAGATGGGCATCTCGCTGGTCGACATGGGGCTCATCATCGCCGCGTGGCATGAGGGACCCTCGGCGCGCGTGCGGCTCACTTACACCGCGATGGGCTGCCCCGGCATGCAGATGATCGAAGAAGATATCGAGACGCGGCTGCTGCGCGTGCCGGGCGTGGCCACAGTGGCCATCGAGACCGTCTGGGAGCCCGTCTGGACGAAAGCGCGGCTCACCGAAGAAGGCCGTGACGCGCTGCTGACACTTGGAGTTGCCCTGTGAATTATCGCGATGAGCCAGAGAGTGACACGCCCGCCGCATCCACCACCGCGGCGAGAATCCAGCCGGACCGCATCTGGCTGGTGCTGGCCAGGCGTGGCTATGATGAGCCACTGAAGCAGGTCGGCACGATCGAGGCGGATGACCCTGACCTTGCCTCGGTGTATGCGCGCAGCATCTATGATGAGTTTGCCTGGGTCGAGATGGTGATCGTGCCACGCGAGACGATGGTCACCGTCATCGCATCCTGATTCCATCACGAGGAGACAGTCACCACCTATGCCAGCATCACCCACCAGCAGGGCAAAGGGCGCCACTCGTGCGAGTGAGTCGCTCGCCGGGCTGATCGCGCGCCTGGCCGACAACAAATACTTCCTCGGCAGGCGCTATGCCGAGTGGTGCAGCAGCGCGCCCACCCTCGAATCGAGCGTGGCGGCGGCAGCTATGGCGCAGGACGAGCTTGGCCACGCGCGCGCCCTCTATCCGGTCCTGAAGACCCTCCTTCCAGGCTCCGCACTTGAGGCCGATCCCGAGACCCGCAGCGCCTGGGTCCGCTTCAGCATGCTCGATCGCGATTTCGCGGGCTGGCCTGATTTCATCGCGGCGAACTTCCTGCTCGACACGGCGCTGAGCATCGTCTTCGAGGCGGCCCAGACCTCCACCTTCGAGCCGCTAGCCGGTCGTAGCCGCAAGGTGCTGCAAGAGGAGCGCAACCACTGGCTGCACGGCGAAGGCTGGGTGCGGCGGTTGGCGCGTGACGACACCGCGGCCCGCGCGGCCCTGCTCGCCTCGCTCCGTGCCACGTGGGATGAGGTCCTCTGCTGGTTTGGTCCGGCAGGCAAGAGTGACCCCCTCGCCGCTGAGGGGGTACTCGACGCCACCGCGGACGAGCTGCGCGCGCGCTTCCTGGCGCGGGTGGCGCCGCTGATCACCACCGCGAAGCTCGCTATGCCGGTGGCGGCCACTGCCAGGGGCGGCTGGCGGCTCACCCGCTCGCTGCCATGGGATCGCTGGGACACGGCGACATGGCGACTGCGTGAGGAAGGGGCCGGCGATGTCGAGTGACGAGCCGCGAAGCCAGCCCCATGCCATGGATGACGCCGAGCTGGCAAAGGAGGCTGTGCGGTGTCCCTTCTGCCAGTCGGCGGATGTCGAGCTGATGTCCATCTTCGGCTCGCAGCTCTCCACCGACCAATATTACTGCCGCGCCTGCCATACCCCGTTCGAGCGGCTCAGTCGCGACTGACCGGGGGAGCTAGCAGCTAATAGACGGCGCGGCGTAGTCATCCATGCTATTGGGTCCGCTGACGCTGAGGCGCGCATAGACATCGCCAGGGCTCACCACCGGAATGGTCCCTGGTGTGGCCGGTGGCGCGCCGCCTGGGCTCACGAAGAAGGTGCGCGCGATGGTGACCACCTGGGTCGTCTGCCCCGGCGCGAAGGTGAGATTGCCAGAGCTGCCCGGCGCATTGGGCACATACCAGCTATAGTGCACCGTGCCTCCCGCATTATTTGGGGGAGCCTCGATCAGTGCGGCCCAGCCGAATGTCTGCTGGCCACAGCCGCCGGTCCACGGCTGGGTGGTCACCGTGACGGCAGAGATGGCGAAGGGGACGGTGCATGCGATGATGAAGCGGGCATCCGTCGCTTGCATCGCGTTGGGTGATGCCACGCGAAATGATGCCATGATGTAGGGATAGGCGTCTGGCCTCACCGCATAGCTCAGCGTCTCGCGCACGACCACCTCGGTCTGCCCGGCGCTGAGGGTGGCGTCGCCCTCGCCGGTGGCATCGGCGAGGTGCCAGACATAGTGCACCGTGCCGCCACCATTATTCGCATTCGCCTGAATAGTACCCGCCAGGCTAATCTGCTGGGTACCGCCGCATGAGCCGCTATAATGGTCCGGGGTCAGCGCGAGCGATGCGGCCATCACCTGCAGCGGCAGCGGCTTCTGGATGGTAGGGCGTGTCGAGCCACATGCGGTGAGGGCGAGCAGCAGCGCGGTCAGCGCGGGAGGGAGGCAGCGTCGCCACCACGAGATGAGCATTTCTCCGCCTCCGCCCCATGTGGATTTGACGAGCCACCGCCGCCCAGTATAAACATATACTGCCCGTTGGACAAGAGGTGCGCCTCTTTGCTCCCGCTGACGCACATGCTGAACAGAGAGAGGTCCCATGGCAGCGACGACGAAGCCGGTCAGGCCGCCATCGCGGCGCAAGTCAGCGTGGCTGTGGGCGCTGCCCTCTGTGGGCCTGGTCATGCTGGTGATCATGAGCGTCATCGCCTCCACCAGCACCCCGCTGCGGTCCCTGGCCCTCTCGCTGGGCGCGCCTGACCCGCCGACGCCGGCTGCCACCCCCGCCACGCGCCAGCGCGGCCGCACGCTGGATGGCCACTATCTCTTCAGCCCGGAGGAGATCCGCGATTACTATGGGATTACGCCGCTGATCCAGCATGGCAACGATGGGCGTGGCCAGACGATCGTCGTCATCGTCTCCTTTGGGCATCCCAACCTCCTCGGCGACCTTGCCACCTTCAGCCAGACATACCACCTGCCCCCTGCCGATATCCGCGTGCTCGCGCCGCTTGGCGAGGTCCAGTTCGACCCCTCAAATGCGCAGATGGCGGGGTGGTCACGCGAGACTGAGGAAGATGTCGAGACGATTCACGCGGTGGCACCCGGCGCGAAGATCGTGGTGCTGACGAGCCCGGTCTCACAAAATCAGGGCACTATTGGCCTGGGACAGCTATTACAGCTCGAGCGCTATGCCCTGGATAACCACCTCGGCACCGTCTTCTCGATGAGCTGGGGCACCTCGGAATCATCGCTCGATACGCCAGACGGGCGTGCGCAGATCGCCCAGTGGGATAGCTTCTTCCGCACCGCCACGCGTGAGGGCATCACTTTTCTCGCCAGCTCTGGCGACCACGGCGCGACCGATTATGCCGATGACACGATGCACGCATTCGCGCGGACGCCCACCACCAATTTCCCCGCGTCGGATCCCTATGTGACTGGTGTGGGAGGGACGAAGCTCGCGCCCTCTGGTGTGGAGACCGCATGGGAGCGCAGTGGCGGTGGCATCAGCCGCTTCTTTAGCCTGCCACCCTATCAGGCGCGGCTGGCCCCAGGGACGCTCTCGCTGCTGGGCGGGCATCGCGGGGTGCCAGATGTGAGCGCCAACGGCGAGCGCGACAACGGGCTGGGCATCCTCGTCAACAGTGGCTGGAAGGCGGACTATGGCACCAGCGCGAGCACGCCGCTGTGGGCGGGTCTCATCGCCATCGCGAACCAGATGCGAGGCAAGCCGCTGGGCGAGCTCAACACGCTGCTCTATCAAGTGGCCGCTTCGCCGGCCTATGCCACCGACCTGCGTGATATGACCATTGGCAACAATTCATGGCAAGATGTTGGCTTTGTGGTCACCGGCTACAGCGCTGGCACGGGCTGGGATGCCATCTCTGGCCTGGGCACACCAAGGGCAGATCGGTTGCTACCAGACCTGATCGACGCCGCCAACCAGCGTGACAATGCATCGCCACATGGCGGCTTCTAGAGGAGCGAGCGGATGACTGGGAAGGTTCTCGCGGTCAGCCGCAGCGGCGGGCACACCTTCGCCAAAGAGACGCAGGGAGTGATCAGGCTCATTGTGGGCGTCGGCGTCGAAGGCGATGCCCATGCCGGGGTGACGGTGCAGCATCGCTCGCGGGTGGCGCGAGACCCCAGCCAGCCGAACCTGCGCCAAGTCCATCTGATCCACGCAGAGCTGCACGATGAGCTCCAGGCTGCTGGCTTCACCGTGAGTGCCGGGCAGATGGGCGAGAATATCACCACGCGTGACATCGCGCTGCTGGCGCTGCCCACGGGCACACGGCTGCGCGTGGGGCCGGAGGCGGCCATCGAGATCACGGGGCTGCGCAATCCGTGCGTGCAGCTCGACGGCCTGCAGCCAGGGCTGATGTCCGCCCTGGTCTATCGCGACGAGCATGGCGACATAATCCGCAAGGCAGGCGTCATGGCCGTGGTGCTGGCCGGCGGCGAGGTGCGGCCCGGCGACAGCATCACCGTCGAGCTGCCTCCAGAGCCGCATCAGCCCTTGCGGCCGGTGTGAGCCTCAGATCTCCTGAATGGTGCGGGTATGCGTGATCTGCGCCGTCTTGCTCAGCATCGCGCTCACGCTGCAATATTTTGTCTCGGAAAGCTCCATCGCGCGGTCAACGGCATTGGGGTCGAGATGGCGTCCGGTGAAGATATGCTCCACCGTGATCTCGACGAAGACCTGCGGATGCTCCTCAGCGCGCACGCCACGAGCCCGCATCTCATAGCCGGTGAGGTCCTGCCGCTTCTTGCGCAGAATTGAGACGACATCCATCCCCATGCAGGTGAGCAATCCCATGAGCGGCAGCTCCATAGGGCTGAAGCCCGCATTCTCTCCGCCATCCTCCGGACCAGCGGTATCCGCGATGAGCGTATGCCCTGAGCCTGACGTCACTTCAAACTTCATGCCGCCGGTGAATTTCGCCGTCGCGGTCTTGATCGAGCTCATTGGTGATGTTCTCCCTCGCCTGCTCCAGGTGGTGGTGTTGCGCCACCATGTGTATCCTACCGCCTGAGTCAACCGTGGTGCGTCACAGACGCCGCACAATCGCCAGGCCGCTTGCCCGGTGCGGCTGGGCAGTGGTATTCTCGCGATAGAACGTGTCTCACGGAGGTGATCGCATGATAACGCTCGAGAGCCGAATGGATCGCGCGAGTCGCGACTTCACGGATAACCAGGCCTACTTCGCCGAGCTCATCGCCGAGCTGCGCGAGCGCACCGCGCAGGCCCAGGCGGGTGGTGGCGCGGACGCCATCGCCAAGCATCGCTCGCGCAACAAGCTGCTGGCGCGCGAGCGCATCGAGAAGCTGTGTGATCCTGAGACGCCATTCTTAGAGCTCAACACCATGGCCGCCAATGGCATGTATGACGGCGGGGCGCCCTCGGCTGGCATCGTCACGGGCATCGGCGTGGTCGAGGGGCAAGAATGCGTCATCGTCGCCAACGACGCGACCGTCAAGGGCGGCACCTACTTCCCCATGACCGTGAAGAAGCACCTGCGGGCCCAGGAGATCGCCGAGCAGAACCACCTCACCTGCATCTATCTGGTGGATTCAGGGGGCGCGTTCCTGCCGTTGCAGGCCGATGTCTTTCCCGACCGTGACCACTTTGGCCGCATCTTCTATAACCAGGCTCAGATGTCGGCCAAGCGCATCCCGCAGATCGCGGCAGTGATGGGCTCGTCCACGGCTGGCGGCGCCTACATCCCCGCGATGAGCGACGAGACGGTCATCGTGCGCGGGAATGGCACCATCTTCCTGGCGGGTCCGCCGCTGGTGAAGGCAGCCACCGGCGAGGAAGTCACCGCTGAGGAGCTCGGCGGCGCGGACGTGCACAGCCGCACCTCCGGCGTCACCGATCACTATGCCCTCAACGACGAGCATGCGCTGGCGCTGGTGCGCTCCATCGTGAGCAACCTGAACCGCCGTAAGGACTATCCCTGGGATGTGCTGCCGCCTGAGGAGCCGCGCTACGATCCTCGCGACCTCTATGGCATTGTGCCTCGTGACTCACGCAAGAGCTATGACGTGCGCGAGGTCATCGCCCGCCTGGTGGATGGCAGCAAATTCCACGAGTTCAAGGCCCTCTATGGCACGACGCTCGTCTGCGGCTTCGCCCGGCTCTATGGCATGCCGGTCGGCATCATCGCGAATAATGGCATCCTCTTCTCCGAGAGCGCTCTCAAGGCGACCCACTTCATCGAGCTCTGCTGCCAGCGACGCACCCCGCTCATCTTCTTGCAAAACATCACTGGCTTCATGGTGGGCAAGCAATACGAGGCGGGCGGCATCGCGAAGGACGGCGCCAAGATGGTCATGGCCGTCGCCAACGCGGCGGTGCCGAAGTTCACCGTGATCATTGGCGGCTCGTTTGGCGCGGGCAATTATGGCATGTGTGGCCGCGCGTATGGTCCTCGTCAGCTGTGGATGTGGCCCAATGCGCGCATCTCGGTGATGGGTGGCGAGCAGGCTGCCAGCACGCTGCTGACCGTGCGGATGGACTCGCTGGCTGGCAAGGGTAAGAAGATGACGGCCAGAGAGCAAGAGGAGTTCAAGGCGCCCACCTTGGCAAAGTATGAGGTAGAGGGCTCGCCCTATTTCAGCACCGCGCGCCTGTGGGACGACGGGGTGATCGACCCCGCCGACACCCGGCGTGTGCTCGGCCTGGGCATCGCCGCCTCACTCTTCGCGCCGGTCCCCGAGACCCGCTTTGGCGTCTTCCGGATGTGAGCTCGGCGTGCTTGCGCCTTCTTGGCAAAGTGCCGAGCTGCGCACTCATACATTAGGGGGAAATGGGATTGCGCAAACAGGCGCGGCCAATATACTGGAGATCAAGATGGAGATGAGCCGTTCGCTATGACCAGGCCTTGAGGGGCAAGCTCTCGACGATGAGCATATCAAGCGCCTCGGGATGAGGCAGATGATAGGAGAGCGCCAGGGCACGGCATCAGGAGATTCTCAATGCTCTGCGAAGATGAGGCAACGTTACCCGCAAAATCACCTGATCGCTCGGTGGTCATCATGGGCGCTGGCCCGGCAGGGCTTACCGCGGCGTATGAGCTGCGCAAGCACGGGATTCCAGCGCTCGTTTTCGAGAAGGATCCTGACTTTGTAGGCGGCATCTCACGCACTGTCGAGCATCGAGGCTACCGGTTCGACATCGGTGGTCACCGATTCTTCAGCAAGAGCCAGGAAATCGAAGACCTCTGGACCGAAGTCATGGGCGAAGAGATGCTCACCTGCGATCGGCTCTCACGCATCTACTACCGGGGAAAGTATTTCGACTACCCGCTCAAGGCCACCAATGCGCTGCTCAATATGGGCCTCTTCGAGACAGTGCGATGTCTGGCGAGCTACGCGTGGGCACGCATCCATCCGGTGAAGAAGCCCCAGTCGTTTGAAGAGTGGGTGAGCAATCAATTTGGTCACCGGCTCTTCAGCATCTTCTTCAAAGCCTATACCGAAAAGGTATGGGGCATGAGCACGAATGAGATCTCCGCTGATTGGGCGGCCCAGCGCATCAAGGGTCTCGATCTCGGCATGGCGATTCGCGGCGCGATCTTCCCGCAGCGGAAGAAAGGCGGCGCCACGGTGATCAAGACACTCATTGATGAGTTCCGGTACCCACGATTGGGTCCAGGACAGATGTGGGAGCGCATTGCCACGCAGCTCGCGGCGCAAGGACATCCAGTGGCGCTGGGCCATGAGGTGGTCTCCGTCAAGCATGATGGCGCGCGGGTAACCCAGATTGTCGTGAGAGATAGCGCTGGCGCCGAGCGGGCGGTGCAGGGGACAAATTTCATCTCCACCATGCCCATCCTCGAGCTCGTCCGCAAGCTCGATCCGGCCCCTCCCGCTCAGGTCATGAGCGCCGCTGAGAGCTTGAAGTATCGCGACTTCCTCACCGTTGCGGTCGTCCTCAACAAGCCGGAGGTCTTCCCCGATAATTGGATCTACATTCATGATGTCGAGGCAGTCGTTGGGCGCATCCAGAACTTCAAGAATTGGAGCTCCGCAATGGTGGCGGATCCCAACACCACGTGCCTTGGCCTCGAGTATTTCTGCTTTGAGGGCGATGGCCTGTGGACCTCGTCCGATGAGCAACTCGTGGCGCGTGCGCGCGCTGAGCTGGTGGCGTTGAAGATGTGCAAGGCGGAGGATGTGCTGTGGGGCGTCGTGGTGCGGCAGCCCAAAGCCTATCCGGTCTATGACGATGTGTATCAGCAGCATCTCGCGGTGATTCGCGGCTATCTTGCCGAGCGGCTGCCGAACCTGGCCCTCGTGGGTCGCAACGGCATGCATCACTACAATAATCAAGACCATTCGATGATGACCGCACTGCTCGCGGCGCGCAATATCGCGCTGGGTGCCTCATTTGATCCGTGGAAGGTCAATACCGATGCGGAATACCATGAGGACGCGCAGCCGGAGGACGACGATGCTTCGGGGCGCCTCGTGCCCATGCCCATCGCACGCGCTCTGTGATTCGTCGGCCCGGTTGCTCTGCGCTACGGCGGCCATGGGGTGGCAGCACGTGAGCCACAGCCCTCTTGCGCAGCGCTTGCCCGGGCTCATCAAGAAGGCACAATTCGTGGTCATCGAAGGTGCCCCCACGCCATAACCTGGACCCATGCCGACGAGGTCAACTTCGCC
>DASWAC010000650.1:0-6305 GCA_036391335.1 Ktedonobacterales bacterium | reverse complement strand
CCGTGATGTACGGATAGACGCCCATCGCCGCAATGGAGAAGTTTTGCAGCGAGCCGCCGGTGAAGACATCGAGCAGACCAAAGAGCTGGCCCAGGTCGCCGTTATTCTGACTGTGAATCGCTGAGTTCACGCCAGCTGGGTCAATCCCTGGCACAGGCACATAGGCGACGATGCGAAAGATCAATAACATCGCCAGCGTAAACAGGACCTTATTGCGCAGATCTTCGATGGCGAAGATCGAGCGTAGGCGGGCTAGCATATGGCAGCGGGCCTCCACAGTGAGATGAATGAGAAATCAGACGCCGGCGCACCAGCAGCAGTCGTGCGGTCCGGCATCATGTGCGGCAACGGCGCCACCATTGCACATAATGTACTACGGATAGCGCCGCTTTGGGAACTGGGCAGGGACTGCAAACCGCTACGAATTACTCGTCCGCGCTGGCCTTCGCGGGTGTCTTCGCGGCGGCTTCCGCCCCATTCTTCAGGCGCGCCAGCTTCTTCTTCTTCGGATATGTGCGCTCCTCGATCAGGCTGATGCTGCCGCCGGCCTTCTCGATGGCCTCGCGCGCCGAGGCGGAAACCTTGTTCGCGGTGACCTTGAGGGCGGTCTTGAGCTCCCCCTGGCCCAGCACCTTCAGGCGTCCCTTGGGGTCGCGTATGCGAATGAGTCCCTTTTCCGCCAGGGTCTGGAGCGTCACTTCGGCGCCCTTCGCAAAGACCTCGAGGTCCTTGAGATTCACCACCGTGTATTCCTTGCGGAAGGGGTTCTTGAAGCCGCCCAGGTAGGGCATGCGCTGCGAGAAGCGGTTCTGGCCGCCCTCGAACCATGCTGGCACCTGCCCGCCCGTGCGCGCCTTCTGACCCTTCTGGCCACGGCCAGAGGTCTTCATGCGGCCCGAGCCATGGCCACGCCCCAGCCGCTTGCTCGAATGGCGCGAGCCTTCGGCGGGCTTGATATCGGTGAGGTTCACTTGCTTACCTCCTCGACCTTGACCAGGTGCGAGACCTTATGAATCATGCCCCGAATGGCCGGGGTATCTTCCTGCTCCACCGTCTGGTTCAGCTTGCGCAAGCCAAGAGCCAGGACGGTCTCCTTTTGGCGCTCGCTATAGCCGATGGAGCTTTTCACGTATGTGATACGCAGCTTTCCCATTGTCGTGCTCTCCCCTACTGGCTAGCTCTGCGCTGGCCCCTGTGTCTGACCTGGGCGGCCGCGACCGCCGCCTCCGGGGCCACCACGGCGATTGCCGCCACGGTCACCACCACCACCGCCGGGGCCACGCCCACCGCCGCCGCCAGGGCCACGACCGCCGCCGGGGCCACGACCGCCACGGTCACCGCGCTCGCCACGGCCACGCCCGCCACCGCGAGGGTGCTCCTCACGCTGCTCGCGCTCCGCACGCAGATGCGCCACCGCCTGGGTGCCCTCGGTGATGCGATCGGCCTGCCGCTGGCCCACCACGGCCGCCAGCGACTTCCCACGGCGACTCGCCTGCAGCTCATAGGGCTCCAGGGTGCGCAGGCACTCGACGGCCGCCATGACGGTATTCAGCTTGTTGCCGCTGCCGAGCGACTTGGTGAGGATATCGCGGATGCCCGCGGCCTCGACCACGGCGCGCACGGCACCGCCCGCGATGACGCCTGTGCCAGCGGAAGCGGGCTTGAGCATCACCTCAGAGGACGAGAATATGCTGCGCGAAGTATAGGGGATCGTCGTCCCCACCATGGGCACCTCGATCAGGTGCTTCTTCGCGTCTTCGGTGGCCTTGCGGATCGCCTCGGGCACCTCGGTGGCCTTGCCCAGACCGACACCCACATGGCCCGCACGGTCGCCCACCACCACGAGCGCGCGGAAGCTGAAGCGCCGCCCGCCCTTCACTACCTTCGCGACGCGAGCGACGTCGACGACGGTCTCTTCGAGGCTGAGCCGCGATGCGTCAATTCTTGGCATGTGCTTTTCTGCTTCCTGTGCGCCCTAGAATTCCAGGCCGCCCGCACGAGCGCCCTCGGCAACCGCCGCGACACGCCCGTGATAGAGGTAGCCCCCACGGTCAAAAACGATATGTGTGATGCCCTTGGCCTTGGCTGCCTCGGCGATGGCCTGTCCGACGAGCCACGCCTTGACCACCCCGGAGTTCGTGGTGAGCCCCTTGATGGCATCGGCAAACTCGTCGCCCTTCAGCTTGGTCGTGCCCTTGCTGCGGCTGGCGAAATCCTTGCCGAGCGTCGAGACGGCGAGCAGCGTCTGGCCGGTCGAGTCGTCGATCAGCTGGGCATAGATGCCCTTGGCGCTGCGATAGACGCTCAGGCGTGGGCGTGCGGTCGTGCCCGCGAGCCGCTTCCTGACGCGCAGGTGCCGTCGCTGGCGCGCCTTATCGGCGTTGTGCTTCTTATACATGGCTTGTATCCCTTGTCTCTTCGTGTGACCGCGTCCACGACACGTGAATGGCACTACGTGCCGGATCAGCGCGCTCACTAGACTGATCTTACTTCTTCTTGCCGACCTTGCCCGCCTTGCCCGCCTTCATGCGCACTACCTCGCCCGCGTAGCGGATGCCCTTGCCCTTGTAGGGCTCTGGCTTGCGGATAGAGCGGATGTTCGCGGCGACCTGGCCGACGAGCTGCTTATCAATGCCACTGATGGTGAGCTTCGTCGGGCCTTCGACCGCGAACGAGATGCCCTCGGGTGGCACGACAAAGACAGGATGTGAATAGCCCACGGCGAAGATCAGGTTATTCCCCGCCTTGGTGACACGATAGCCGGTCCCCTGGAGCTCGAGCCCTTTCGAGAAGCCGGCGCTCACGCCCTGCACCATATTGGCCAGCAGCGTGCGCGAGAGCCCGTGCAGCGACTTGGCTTCCTTCGAGTCATCCACACGGGTGACCGTGAGGCCCGTCTCGTTCTTTTCCACCTTCACCAGTGGCGAGAGGGTTTGCGAGAGCGAGCCCTTCGGCCCGGTGATGGTGACCGCATTACCGGCCTTCACCTCGAGCTTGACGTTGGCAGGCAGCTGAATTGGCGCCCGTCCGATGCGTGACATGGCTTACCCCCTACCACACAAAACAGAGCACTTCGCCGCCCAACCCGCGCTGGTAGGCCTGACGACCGGTCATGACCCCCTCTGGCGTCGAGATGATCGCCGTGCCCAGACCGCCACGCACCATGGGAATCTGGTCGCGACGGGTATACATCCGGCGGCCCGGCTTGCTGACGCGCTTGAGGTTTGTCAGCACAGGGTGCTTGTCGACATATTTCAGGCTGACGATGAGGGCGCTCTGTGGCTTGGCCTCGCGCACCTCAAAGTCGCGAATGTAGCCCTCATCCTTCAAGATGCCCGCGATGGCCACCTTGAGCGTCGAGGACGGAATCACCACACGCGAGTGGCGCGCGATGATGCCATTGCGGATGCGTGTCAGCATATCCGCGATGGGGTCGGTCATATTCATCTGCGGCCTCCTTTTACCAGCTCGACTTTGTCACGCCGGGCAGCTCACCGCGCAGCGCACGCTCGCGGAAGCAGATCCGGCAGAGGCCGAACTTGCGCATGTAGGCTCGCGGGCGGCCGCAGACGTTGCACCGGTTGTGCTGGCGCACCGCGAATTTAGGCTTGCGCCGGGACTTCACGATCATCGAAGTCTTTGCCATCGTTGCCCCTCCCAGGGCGGTGAGACCGGGCTTCGGCCACATGCCGGTTTCCGGTCCCCTAGTCCCTCAAAAACTACTTCTTCTTAAACGGCATGCCGAGCTGGGTGAGCAGCTTGCTGCCTTCCTCATCGGTGTGGGCGGTGGTCACGATGGTGATCTCCATGCCGCGCACCCGATCGACCTTGTCATAGTCAATCTCGGGGAAGACGAGCTGTTCCTTGATGCCCAGGGTATAGTTCCCACGACCGTCGAAGGCGTCGGTTGAGACCCCCTGGAAGTCGCGCAGCCGTGGCAGCGCCACGCTGATCAGCTTATCGAGGAAGTCATACATGCGGTTGCCACGCAGCGTGACCATGCAGCCGATGGGCATGCCCTCGCGCAGCTTGAACGCCGCGACTGACTTGCGGGCCTTGGTCACCACAGGCTTTTGCCCGGTGATCAGCGCCAGGTCGCGCACGGCGGCATCCATGGCCTTGGCGTTGTCTTTCGCCTCACCCATGCCAATATTGATAACGATCTTATGCACCGCCGGGATGCGCATGGGGTTCTCATAGCCCAGCTCTTTTTGCAGGGCGGGCACGAGCTCCTTGAGGTAGCGCTCCTTCAGCCGGGGCACACGCGTCTTTGACGCAGCGGATGTCATGGCTAGCTCCTCGTGTTTTCCTGGATGGGCTTGCCGCACTTCTTGCAAATGCGGCGCGTGCGCATCTTCTGATCCTGCCCGATGGGGGCGCGATCATGCGCGATGCGGGTCGGCTTGCCGCACTCGGTGCACTTGACCATGACTTTCGCTGCGTGAATCGGCAGGGTCTTGTCAATGATGCCTGACTGCACGCCGGCGCGTCCGCGGCGCACATGGCGCTTTTGGACGTTCACGCCCTCGACGAGCACCTTGCCCTCGCGGGGGATCGTGCGGAGCACCTTGCCCTCGACGCCGCGATCCTCCCCAGAGAGCACCACGACGGTGTCGCCCTTATGCACGTGCAGCTTGGCCAGGTGCAGGGGTTTCGGCGCCTTCTTCTTCTCTGCCATGCTTCTCTAAACTCTTTCTTCCCTTGCCCTTTGGCCATGTCCACCGGCGCCCTAGAGAACCTCTGGCGCCAGGGAGATGATCTTCATGAAGGCTTTATCGCGCAGCTCGCGGGCCACCGGCCCAAAGATGCGTGTGCCTTGCGGATTGTTGCCGGCGGTAATGATGACGGCAGCGTTATCGTCGAATCGGATGTGGCTGCCATCCTTGCGGACGTATTCCTTGGCCACACGCACGATGACGGCGGTGACCACGGTGCCCTTCTTGACGGAGCCGTTTGGCTGGGCCACCTTCACGGAGGCCTTGATAAGATCACCCACCGTGCCCCAGCGCTGATGCGACTGGCCGAGCACCCGGATGCACATGATCTCTTTGGCGCCGGTGTTATCGGCGACCTTGAGTCGGGTCTGAGGCTGGATCATTGTCGGTTACCCTTCCTGGCCCTCAGACCGCGATGCCTCGGCGATTTCGAGAGCGTTCTCGAGAGCGGCTTCGGCGAGCTCAGGCGCGAGCGTCTGCTCAGCGCGCTTGGTGATCTCGATCAGACGCCATCGCTTCTCTTTGCTCATGGGCCGGGTCTCTTCGATGCGCACGATGTCGCCGATGCGGGCGTCGTTGTGCTCGTCGTGGGCCTTGAACTTCGCAGTCTGGCGATAGGTGCGCTTATAGAGCGGATGGCGTTTGAGCGTCTCGACCGCGACGACGATCGTCTTCTGCATCTTGTTGCTGGTGACGCGCCCAATCTTCTGCTGGCGGCCAGACTTCGCCGGCTTTGGCGCAGCTGCCGGTGTGGTCGCCTTGGTGGGACTCATTCTTGGTTACCTTCCTCGGCAGGGACCAGATGCCCCTGGGCGGCGATCAGCTCGGTATGCTGCAGATCGCTGATATGCGACAGCAGACGGGCGATATCTTTACGGGTCTTGGCAAATTGGCGGTTGTCGCGCACGTCGCCGCGCTCCTTCTGAAAGCGCAGGTCAAAGAGCGTGCGGCGCAACTTGGCAAGCTCCTCGCGGGCGGCGGTCATATCGAGCGCCTTGATGTCACGACGGCGCTCACTCAGCTTCGACATGACCGTCCTCCTTCTTCTCCTCAGCGGGCGCCTCGCCAGCGACGGCGGCCTCGGCGGCGGCAGCGGCGTCCTCAGCGGCGGCGGCATGCAGGCTCGCCTTATGCGCACGCTCGTCTATCTCAGCGCGCTCGGCCTCGGTCAGCTCGCGCACCAGGAACTTGGTGTGGATCGGCAGCTTGTGGGCCGCGAGGCGCATGGCCTCTTTGGCGACATCCTCTTTCACGCCGCCCAGCTCGAAGAGGATGCGCCCTGGCTTGACGACCGCGACCCAGTGGTCGGGCGCGCCCTTCCCGGAGCCCATGCGTGTCTCCGCCGGCTTTGCCGAGACCGGCTTGTCGGGGAAGACGCGGATCCAGACCTGGCCGCCGCGCTTGATATAGCGGTTCATCGCGATGCGGGCAGCCTCGATCTGACGGGCCTCCAGCCAGATGGGCTCCAGTGCTTGCAGGCCATACTCACCGAAGGCGAGGGTATTGCCACGGGTGGCTTGCCCGCGCATGCGGCCACGATGCTGCTTACGGAATTTGGTTCGCTTGGGTTGTAGTAGCATTTGAGAGTCT
>DASWAC010000649.1:0-2427 GCA_036391335.1 Ktedonobacterales bacterium | reverse complement strand
GACGCACTCGTTGACCAGGTCGAGATGGCCACCAATCTTGGTGGAGTCGACGGCGCGCATGGCAAACGCGCCCGTGCCCAACGCGGCGGCATCCTTGGTCAGGCGGTCGGCGTCAATATTCATGAGGTCAACGGCAGCTTTGTCAGAGGCCGCATGGTAGACATGATCGCGGGCCAGCGTGATGTCGTCCACCGCTTGCTGAAGCGGCTTCTGGCAGTTATCCTTCGCCGTCTGAGCAAAGGCCGCCAGATCGCTTGTCGACTGGCCTGCCGAGACCCGTGGGGTCATGACGCCGAAGAGCAGCACACCACCAACAATGGCGAGCAGCAGCGACGAGATAAATGAGGTCGTGCCCTGGCGCGGCGAGCCGAGCAGCCCAGGAATGAAGAGCAGGGCAGCAAGGAGGCCGAAGCCAAAGACGAGTGCCGTGGCGATGATCCCATTCGTGAGGAGACTGGTGACATCGCCGGCTGATTTGATGGTGATCACTCCGGCTGCGCCTAGCAGCACATAGACGAGCGTCACGAGCAGCGCCAGGCCAGAAATGACCAGCGCGCCGAGCCCGATCTTGGAGAGCAGGGAGTTGCTCGAGCCCATGTTTTGTCCTGTAATCCTTCTTTGACTAAGACGCCGCCTCCGTTGGCGGCACAAGATAACTTTGCGAACTTACCGAGCGACAGCGCGGGGACGATGAGAGAGGACGGTTACCAATAAGCACCCGCTGTTCGCACGGCATTCTTACCCTGGAGCAGTGCCATTACCCTCCTTTTCCCACGCTAGGGGTCACTCGCCTGGCGCAATCATAGCCGACTTAGCAACCTGACGCAAGTGGGCTGCGGGCCGAGCGCATGCTCCTGGTAATACGACGATCTAACCGTCAGGCATTAACATCCACGAGCACTCTCCCGCGTGTGCGTGCGGCGAGAATCTCTTCCGCAGCCCGCGGCAGGCCGTCCAGGCCTATGGTTGTGGTGATCGTGTCGAGCCTGGCAAATGGCGTGATAAGGGCCAGCCTGGCCCAGAGGGCTTTTCGGCGCGCCAGAGGCACCGGCAGCGAGTCAATGCCGAGCACATTGACCCCGCGCAAGATGAAGGGCAGCACACTCGTGGGCACGTCGAAGCCCCCCGCATTGCCGCACGCGGCCACACTGCCGCCGGGGCCAAGCGTGCGGATGACCCCCGCCAGCAGGCCACCGCCCACGGTGTCCACGGCACCTGCCCAGCGCGCGGAGCCCAGCGGCCCACCCTGGGGAACCAGTGTCGCGCTGTCCACTACCTCAGCGGCGCCAAGCGCAGTCAGATAGCTGACAGCATCCCTATCGCGAGTGGCAGCCACCACACGATGCCCTAGTGCGTGGAGCAGCATCACTGCCACGCTGCCCACACCACCGGTCGCGCCTGTCACCAACACATCGCCCGCGCCCGCGGTGAGCCCATGCGCCTCGAGCGCCTCGATGGCCATCAATGCCGTCACCCCGGCCGTGCCAAGCTGCATAGCCTGACGGAGAGTGAGTGGGCTGGGGACGGGCACGAGCCATTCGCCATGGGCACGGGCGAATTGCGAGAAGCCGCCCCAATAGCGCTC
Organism: Ktedonobacterales bacterium; assembly: GCA_036391335.1. GTDB lineage: Bacteria > Chloroflexota > Ktedonobacteria > Ktedonobacterales > JADMIN01 > DASWAC01. The sequence continues at coordinate 842 of DASWAC010000649.1, read as the reverse complement.
GCCGACCCCCCAGCCGGTGAGCACCACGGCGTCCCCAGGCTTGAGCGCAGGATCGGCAGACTCCACCACCGTGCCGGCATAATCGATCCCCGGCGCGAGGGGATACGTCCGCACCACACGGTTGCGCCCGGTAAGGGCGAGCCCATCTTTATAGTTCAGCGCGGAATAGGCGACGCGAACGAGCACGTTTCCTTCGCTGAGCTCATCGAGGGTGGCGTCGCGAAGTGTCGCGATGACCTTACCCGCATCCTCTGTCACGACGAAGGCGTGAAACGTGGAATCCACCGGCTTGCCTCCTCGGCTCAACATATCCATGCGGCCAGTCTACCCGCATCGCGACAGCGCGGCAAGTGCCTACCTGGACATTCCAAGTGGCTTCTTGCGCGGGGCTCCCCCGGCGCGGGGATACCCTTCTGGGCAAGGCCGCATCTGACGGGCGGCGACGATACAGCGCCCGGCGGGAAGCTGTGGCAAGGTCACCGGCAGCGGCTGGCGAAGCTCGGCCCCAAGGAGAAGGGCCGCCCGCCTGCCCACTCTTAGCTCCTCGGTCACGTCACCCTGCTTCCAGGCAATGACCTGGCCACCCTCTGCGGCAAACGGGCAGCAATACTCCAGCAGGGTAGGCAGTGCCGCGACTGCTCGGGCCGTCACCACGTCGAACTGGCCACGCAGGCATGGATCGCGAGCCACCTCTTCCGAGCGGCCAGCCTGCGGCGACACGTTGGCCAGCCCAAGCTCGCTCGCGGCCTCGCGCTGGAAGCCGACCTTCTTCTCGGTTGCTTCCAACAGGGTCACCTGCCATCGAGGGAAGGCGATAGCGAGGGGCAGACCAGGGAAGCCAG
>DASWAC010000648.1:0-7317 GCA_036391335.1 Ktedonobacterales bacterium | reverse complement strand
GGGTGGCCGGCCCGCCAAAGAAGACGCGCAGCAGCGCATAGCCGCTCGGCGCGCGCCCTGTCCACTTCGTGCTCGACCACGTCATGCCGTCTATCTGGCGACCCTCGCTGGTGGGGATGACGACGCCATAGCCATCCAGCGGGTGGGGCACGTCGCCAGCGCGATAGCCGAGATAGAGCGCGCCGATCCCATGGTAGCGAATGCTCCCCAGCAGCAGCGCCGCCTCGGGCGCCACCTCACGCAGCAGCGCACCGGCCACACTGGCGGGTGAGGCGAGAATCACGGCATCGGTGTTGATGATCTCCCTGCTGTCGAGGGTGACCGCATAGCCAGCCTCGCGCCGCGAGAGCTGCGTGGCCTGGGTGGCTGCGCGCAGATCGCCGGTCAGATGTGCGGTGAGCGTGTCGGCCAGGGTTTGCGTGCCGCCGGGGAACGAGAAGAATGCCGGGGTCGTCGCTGGCGTGGCGCTGCGCTCGGCGGCCCGCTGCCCGCGAATGACACTGCCATGCTCACGCTCCATCACGCCGAATTGCGGAAAGGTCGCCTGGAGGCTCTGCCGCTCGGCATCCGCATTGAAGACGCCGGCCATCATCGGCTCGGCCACGCGGTCCAGCGCCTCAGCGCCAAATCTGCGGCGCACGAAGGCCGCCAGTGACTCGTCGGCCTCGCTCTGGCGCGGTGGGATGAGCAGGTCCAGCCCGATGCGCGCCTTGCCCCAGGGCGTGAAGAGAGGCGACCGCAGGAAGGGGAGCAGCTTCGTGGGGGCCAGCAGGCGCAGACCATCGGGGAGCGGCACTGGCTTGCCATGGCGCAGCACATAGGTGCGGCTGTGCTCCTGATTCGTATAGTGGAGCTGCTCACCCAGGCCCAATTCGCGGGCCAGCGCCAGCGCCCAGGGCTTGCGCGTGAGGAAGGCATCCGCGCCGCCTTCCAGGATGAACGAGCCGTCGCCGAAGCCATCCACGCGCTCTGAGAGCACCTTGCCGCCGAAGCGTGGGGTGGCTTCCAGCAGGGTATAGGTGAGCCTCACTCCGGCGCGCTCGGCCTCACGCTCCAGATACCACGCGGTGGCCAGCCCGGAGATGCCGCCGCCGATGATGGTGACGTGCGGGCTCGCGTGAGCGGGCGCCTCAGGCTGGCTGGTAGTCATGCACGAAGTCCACGAGTCGCTCGATGTTCTCGACGGGCGTTCCCGGCAGGATGCCATGCCCGAGGTTGAAGATGTGGCCAGGGCGGCGCTGCGCTTGATCCAGCACGACTCGCGCACGCTCGCGCAGGGCCTCCCACGGGGCGAAGAGCGCGATCGGGTCGAGATTCCCCTGCACCGCCACGCCGTCACCCAGCAGGGCCCATGCCGCGGCGAGGTCTATGCGCCAATCCACACCCAGCACATCGCCGCCCGCGTCGCGCATGGCCAGCAGCAGGCCAGCCGTGTCGACGCCGAAATGGATGATGGGCACGCCTGCCTGCCGCGCAATGGCGATGGCTCGCTGAGAATAGGGCAGCACGTGGCGGCGATAGTCTTCCGGCGCGAGCTGGCCCACCCAGCTATCGAAGATCTGCAGCGCCTGCGCGCCTGCGGTGGCCTGCGCCAGCAGATAGTGCCCGACCACCTCACTGAGCTTCGTCATCAGGTCATGCCAGGCCTCTGGCTCGCCCATCATCAGCGACTTCACTGCCGCGAAATTGCGGCTCGCGCCACCTTCCACCGCGTAGGCCGCCAGGGTGAAGGGGGCGCCACTGAAGCCGATGAGCGGGATGCCACGTGGGGCGAGCGCCTGCCTCGCCAGCCTGATCGCGTCGAGGGTGAAGGCCAGGGTTTCCTCTGGCGGGGTGACGCGCAGCCGGGCGACATCGCCAGGTGTGCGCACGGGATTATGGATGACCGGCCCCTCGCCACGCACGAAGTCGAGCTGGAGGCCCATGGGCTCGAGGGGAGGCAGGATGTCGGCGAAGATGATGGCCGCGTCGAGATCGAAAGCCAGGATGGGCTGCATCGTCACTTCACAGGCCAGCTCGGGCGTCTTGATCATCTCGAGGATGGAATGCTTCTCGCGGAGCGCACGATATTCGCCCATATAGCGGCCCGCCTGGCGCATCAGCCAGATGGGTGTCGCGTCAGTGGCCTCGCGGCGGCACGCCCGCAGGAAGCGGCTCTGCGCCATGGCGCTCTCATCACTCATGCCTTATCGCCTGCCAGCCATTCCGCCGCGTCGAGCGCGAAGTAGGTGAGGACCATATCCGCGCCCGCCCGCTTGATGCCCGTCAGGCTCTCCAGCGCGCAGCGACGCAGGTCCAGCCAGCCATTGGCAGCGGCGGCATGCAGCATGGCATATTCACCGCTGACCTGATACGCGGCGGTCGGCAGGCTCCACTCGCGGCGGACGGCGCTCAGCACGTCCAGATAAGGCAGCGCGGGCTTCACCATCAGGATATCGGCGCCCTCAGCCACATCTTGAGCCACCTCTTTGAGGGCCTCGCGCGCATTCGCGGGGTCCATCTGATACTGGCTGCGGTCGCCAAAGCTGGGCGGACTCTCCGCCGCCTCGCGGAAGGGTCCGTAGAAGCCGCTGGCGTATTTCACGGCGTAAGACATGATGGCGACGTGGTCGAGGGTGCGCGCGTCCAGCGCGGCGCGAATGGCGCCTACCATGCCGTCCACCATGCCAGAGGGCGCGATGATATCCGCGCCGGCCTCCGCGTGGGTCACCGAGGCGCGGCCCAGCAGGTCGAGCGTCTGGTCGTTGAGCAGATAGCCTTCGGGCAGCCGGGTCGAATAGCCTGGCGCGCCGTGGATGTTGATGATGCCGCAGTGGCCGTGATCGGTGTATTCGCAGAAGCACATGTCGCTGATGACGATGAGCTCGGGTGCGATCTCCTTGATGGCGCGAATGGCGCGCGGCACGATCCCCTCGGGGCTATAGTTCTCGCTGCCCTGAGGATCTTTGTGCGCTGGGATGCCGAAGAGCATGACGGCAGGGATGCCCAACGTGCGCACGCGCTCGATCTGCTCGCCCAGGCGGTCCACCGACCACTGGCTCTGCCCAGGCATGGAGCTGATGGGCTGTTTGATGCCGCTGCCCTCACGCACGAACATGGGATAGATGAAATCCGCCGGGCTCAGTGCCGTCTCGCGGACCATGGCGCGCATGGCGGGGCTCAGGCGCATGCGGCGTGGACGCATCGCGGGGAAGCCACCGGCGCGTGGGGTCTCTGTCTGGGTCATGCGCTCCTCTGTTTCTTAGGCGAGATCGTCTTCCAGCGCCGCGATAAGTCCGGCGAGGGTGTGCTCGCCTGGTGTGATGCCCACCCGGAGGCCGAGCGCGAGCGCGGCGCGCGCCGTGCTGGGACCAATGCACGCGATGGGCACATCCGCCAGCAGGGCGACATCGCCACCCTCAGCGGCCAACCGGGCCAGCAGGCCCGACGCGCACGAGGCGCTGGTCAGGGTGATGGCGTCCACCTGGCGCGCCGCGAGCAATGCTGGCAAATCCACCCCACCGGCGCCTACTCCATTCTCATAGGCTACCACAGCGGCCAGCCGCGCATCCGCCTGGGCCAGAGTATCCGCCAGCAGCGGCTCCGCGATGGCTGACTGCGGCAGAAAGACACGCTCCCCCGCGAGATCAGGCAGCGCCTGCGCGAGACTGGCGGCATCGAATCGCTCTGGGATGGTAGTCGTCGCCAGGCCGAGCTCACGCCGAACCGCTGCTGCCGTCGCCGGGCCCACCGCCGCGATGTGCGCGCCCGCGAGGGCTCCCATGCCAAGGCCGAGGGTCGCGAGCCGCTGAGCCACCGCACGGACACTATTCGCGCTGGTGAAGAGAGCCCATGCGAAGGGTTCGCCGCGCAAGGCGGCATCGAGCGCGTGGGTGTCGGTGGGCGGGCTGATCGCCACACAGGGATAGAGCAGCGGCACGGCGCCATTGGCCCGCAAGAGCGCGGCGAGCTCCCCGGCCTGGTGTGCCGCGCGGGTGACGGCGATGCGCTTCCCCGTGAGCGTACTCACGGATGTGCCTCGAAGAGCGCCTGCGCGCCAGCCGCCAGCGCCTGCCGGGCCAGCTGCTCGCCGAGCGTGAGGGCATCCTTCGGTGAGGCGGATGCCTGGAGGCTCACGTCCACCTGCCGGCTGCCATCGGGCGCGCACACCCGACCATGCAGCAAGAGCCGGTCCCCTTCGACAACGGCATAGGCGCCCACCGGGGTCGCGCAGCCGCCACCCAGCCCCGCCAGGAAAGCGCGCTCGGCGGTGACAGCCATCGCCGTCTCGGCATGCATGAGCGGCGCGAGCAGCCTGCGCGACTCGGCGTCGTCGCGACACTGGATGCCCAGCGCACCCTGGCCGGGGGCGGGCAGCAGCGTCTCGATGGGCAAGATCTCGCTGATCACCTCGTCGCGGCCCAGCCGCACGAGCCCCGCGCGAGCCAGCACGATGGCATCGTATGGGCCGGAGGGCGCCTGGGCCTTGCGGATGCGCGTGTCTACGTTGCCACGCAGGTCCACCAGGCGGAGGTCCGGCCGCGCCCGCATCAGCTGGGCGGAGCGACGCACACTGCTGGTGCCCACCGTCGCGCCTGCCGGCAGCCTGGCGAGCGTATGCCCGCCGCGGCTCACCAGCGCATCACGAGGGTCTTCTCGCGCGGGGACGGCGCCCACGATGAGGCCTGGCGACGGGTCGGTGGGCAAATCTTTCAGGCTATGCACCGCCAGATCAATGCTCCCCGCGCGCAAGGCTGCCTCGAGCTCCTCGGTGAAGACGCCCTTGCCGCCGATCTGTGGCAGTGGCGTGTCGAGGATCTTGTCGCCGTGGGTCGTGATGATCTCGATCTCCACCGTGAGGCCAGGCCAAGCGTCTTGCAGCAGCTCGCGGACATGGTCGGCCTGCCAGAGGGCAAGGGCCGAGCCACGGGTGCCGATGCGCGCGATCTCAGTCGTCATCGTCTTGTGTCTTTGATGGGAGCCCCTCATGCCCGGGCAGGGCAAAGAGCTTGCGGGCGACGTGAGCATAGTCGAAATGGTCGCCGCGCATGGCGCGCGCCTTGAGCGCGACGGTCGGCTCGTGCACCAGCTTATGCGCTATACGATTGGCCATCTCGGCGATGACTGCCCGCTCGTGGGCGTCGAGATTCGGCAGCTTGTGCAGGGCGCGGGTGACCTCAGCCTCGGCGATGTCTTCGGCGTGCTGGCGCAGATCCATGATGACGGGTACCACGCGGCGGCTGCGCAGCCACGCGAGATAGGTGGTGACCTCGGCGGCGCCGATGGCCTCCACGTGGCGCAGCTCCGACTTGCGCAGGCGGTGATGCTCCGCCACGACTGACTGGAGCGCATCAATGTCGTACAGGTGCACGTTGGGCAGCTCGGCACTGGCAGGCTCGATGTTGCGCGGAACGCCGATGTCGATGAGCACGAGGGGCGCATCATCACGCCCGGTGAGGTGCTCTGAGCGCAAGACCGGCTCGTGCGCGGCCGTCGCGGCGATGACCACATCGGCCTCACGCACGGCGGAGCGCAGGTCAGCCCAGGGATGCGCATGCCCGCCCACTCGCGCGGCCAGCGCGTCTGCGGGCTCGGCACGGCGGGCAACGATCTGGATGTGTCGCGCTCCGCGCGCATGCAGCGCAACAGCGGCCAGACTGGCCATCTCGCCACTGCCCAGCACCAGCGCGCGCGCGTGCGCCATCTCGCCGAGTTGTTGTTCCACCAAGAGGATGGCGGTGTGGCTGATCGAGAGCGAGTGCTGGCTGATGGCCGTCTCGGTGCGAGCACGTTTCCCCGCGTGCAGGGCCGCGCTGAAGAGACGTGAGAGGGTTGCCCCCACCGTCCCTGCCTGCTGCGCTGCCTCCAGAGAGGTGACTATCTGGCCGAGGATCTGCGTCTCACCCAGCACCAGGGACTCCAGCCCCATGGCCACACGGGTCAGGTGACCGGCTGCCTCGCGCTCATCCTTGACATAGAGGTGGAGGCGAACCTGCTCCGACGTGCCACCCAAGGTATTCGCGAGGTGGGCGATGACCGTCTCGGCGGCGCTGGTGGGGTCGGCACTGGTGACATAGACCTCTAGCCGGTTGCAGGTCGAGAGGATGACGACCTCGGCCAGCCCGGCCGCGTGCAGCGAGGCCAGTGAGTGGGCGAGCCGCTCGGCATCCATGAAGAGCCGCTCACGGAGCGCGATGGGCGCCGTGTGGTGGTCGAGACCGACGAGCTGGGGAACTACGCGTGTATTCACATTCCATGCCACCACTTAAGAGAGATCATCGCGCGCCGGCAGACTGCTCGGCGTCCGGCGTGCAGCACTCGGCGTCGCACACGTCACGGCTGGGGCCAAGCGTGCCCAGGGCGCGCCGCTCCGTGCCCTCGTGAAGGCGCTCGACCAGCAGCTCACGAATCATGCCGACGAAGGCAGGGTGCACCCCTACCGTCGGCGCACGGACAAGCGAGAGCCCAAGGCTCTGTGCCACCGCGCGCGCCTCAATATCAAGATCATACAGCACTTCGACATGATCTGACAGAAAGCCAACCGGAGCGACTACCACATCCGTGACACCGCGTGCCGCCAGACTGCGCAGGTGATCGCAGATGTCTGGCGCCAGCCATGGCTGTGAGGGCGGGCCGCTGCGGCTCTGATAGACCAGATCCCACTGCGGGTGGCCCACCGCGCCGGCCACCAAGCGCGATGCCTCACGCAGCTGACGCTCATAGGCGCTGGTGCGCGCCATAGACTCGGGGATGCTATGCGCGGTGAAGACGAGCGCCGTGCCCGCCCGGCGGTCCGCCGGCACCTGATCGAGGGCGGCGCGCAGGTGGTCGGCGTTGGCGGCGATGAAGGCGGGATGGTTGAAGAACTTGCGCAGGGGGCTCACCATGGGCGCGCGCTCGCCGACCTCAGCCTGGGCGCGGGCGATATCTTCGAGATATTGCCGGCATCCGGAGTAGGAGCTGTAGGCTGAGGTGATATAGGCCAGCGCGTGGCGGCGGCCATCTGCGGCCATCAGCCGCAGCGTGTCGGGAAGCATCGGCGCCCAATTGCGATTCCCCCAGTAGATCGGCAGGGCGATATGGTTGGCGTCCAGCTCAGCGCGCAATGCCTGGATGAGGTCACGGTTTTGCTGGTTGATGGGGCTGACGCCGCCGAAAAGCTCATAGTGGTGGGCGACCTCGGCCATGCGCTCGCGCGGCACATTGCGCCCGCGCAGCACGTTTTCGAGGAAGGGCATCACATCGTCACTGCCTTCGGGGCCGCCGAAGGAGAGCACGAGGATTGCATCATAGGGAATGGCAGGAGTCATCGGGCCTCTCACTTCGCGGGGGTGCCGA
>DASWAC010000647.1:0-2636 GCA_036391335.1 Ktedonobacterales bacterium | reverse complement strand
CGCAGCCTGGAGCGCCGCATCATAGCTCGGCTCGCGCATCTGGTCGGCCACATAGTCCACGTAGCGGATGCGACCCTCACCATCTATCACGAAGACGGCTCGCTGCAAGAGACGCCACTCTTTGAGCAGCACACCATAGTCACGGCCAAACTGCTCATCTTTGTGGGCTGAGAGCGCCTGATGCGCTACGTTCTCTGTGGCCTTCCAGCGGGCCTGGGCAAACGGCAGGTCCATGCTGATGGTCTGCACGATGGCGTTCGCGGGCAGGTCCGCCTGCATACCTTCCCAGCGGTGGGTCTCGGCATGGCAGACTGGCGTGTCGAGCGAGTTGATCACGCTGAGCACCCGCACCTTGCCGCTGCTATCCGCCAGGCGCACCGTGTGCATCGCGCCCTCGTCGAGCGCCTCCAGGGCGAACTCCGGTGCCTGCTCGCCGGGCTCCAGCTTGCGCCCCACAACGGTCAATTGCTCGCCGAGTTCAAAGGCCTCGCCGTGCCGCTCAGGGGTATCCGCCATTGCCGTCTCTTCCTTTCGCGTCGCGCAGGCGAGCGACCAGTACGGCGGCTCGCTGGCGCAGCGTAGCATACCCGAGCGGCTCAGTCAACGTGGTGGCGGCATCTCACACGCACACCGGCGCAGTGGTGGCCTCCAGCGAGATCTTCAGCGCGATGCTGTTTTCCGGCAGGTCATCTTGCAAGAGGAAGGCGCCGTAGCCCTGGTCAGCGGTGGAGATTTGCGCTCTCGTGTTGCCACGCAGGGCGGTCATATAGACGCTGGAGCCCGAAAACGCCTTGCCATCGCGGGTGATGTCCGTGGAGACCTGCGACCGGAAGCAGGTCCAGCCGTCCTGTGAGAGTTGGACTCGGTAGAACGCCGTCAGCGCCGCGTGCGACGAGCCGGCGACGGCATAATACCAGTTCTCCGCGCTCTCCTGGAGGTAGGCCTCACGCCGCACCAGGGTCGCATGCGCGGGCACGCCGACGTGTGGGGGAAGCTGCCCCTCAAAGCCGGTCGGGGCGCTCGCCCTGCCCACCGAGAATGCTCCCACGCCCACCAGCGCGAGTAGCGCCGCGATGAGCCACGGCGAGCGAATCACCCGGCGAGCCAGCGCCAGCGCCTGAGCGGCCCGATGGGAGGATGCGACGGCTGCCGGCTTCATGCGGTCGCTCCTCTCGGTGGCCCACTCGATCTCACTCCCTGGTTGCCAACGAGTATACCTCACATCGCATTGCGAGCGTCCGGCGCTGCTCTGACCTCTATGCCCCCGAGAAGCTCACGATCAGGTCTGTCAGATAGCCCAGCAGGAACCCCGCCAGCAAGCCCCACATCACGATATCCTGTGCCTTGAAGCGCTTCGCCACACCCAGCAGCTCCGCGACGCAGAAGATGATCGCGCCAGCGGCCAGTGCCAGGAAGAAGATGAAGAGCTCGACCGAGTGCAGCTGGATGCCGAAGAGGGTCCCCAGGAAGGTGGGGCCGCCACCGATGAGCCCTAGCAGCGCGATGAACTTCCACGAGACGCGCTGGCCTGAGATTGGGCCCGCGATGCCAAAGCCCTCGGTCATGTTGTGCAGGCCAAAGCCAATGATCAGCACGGTCGCCAGTGAGAGCGCGCCGGCGGCCGCGGACTGCCCGATGGCCAGCCCCTCCGAAAAATTGTGCAGGCCGATGCCCGTCGCGATGATGAGTGAGAGCGTGCGCGGCGCCAGCTCGTGCGCCACCGTGCCCACGGCCGGCTTTGCTGGCGCGGGGGCCGTCGCCACCGCGGCACCACCATCGCTCACCGGCACACTGGTCAGCAGCGCCGCGCTGAGGGCCTCCGTGCTCCCTGCCTCGGAAAGCTCAGCCGCAGGAGCTGACTTGACCGTCTTCGCGCGGGCGATCACGAATTTGTTGAAATAGACCAGGCCCAGCAGGCCGAGCGCCAGCCCACCGATGAATAGGCCGAGCTGCCCGATCAGGAGGCCGCTGCCGTGCCCTTCACGGGCGGCGGTGAGCGCCTCGCCAATGGGCTCACTGGCCTTCTCGATCACGTCGAAGAACAGGAAGAGCAGCACACCGGTCGCCAGCATGCTCATGAACATACGCAACGATTGTGGCATGCGGCGCAAGAAGGCCACTGGCAAGCCAAGAAAGATCGTCAGCCCGGCAAACGCGCCGAGCAAAATGATGGTGCCGGACGGCATGAAGCCCCTCCTCTATCCACTGCGAATCCATCGGGCCGTCTATCGCTGACGCGCGTCTGCTTCTCGCCTGGCAGTGAGGGAATCCATGTCAGGTGGCAGGCATCGCGCGTCGGGGCATCAGCGGTCGTGGCAATATCCTACTGATTCACTCGGATATTAGCCTGCCCTAATAGTAACTTGTGCCCGTGAATTCGGTCAAGGGGGTAGTAGCGCGCATGCCTCAAGAAGCCACCAGTGCATCGGTGCGTTGGCGGCTTCTCACAGACATATAAAGGTTCAGCGACCTTGCTCTTGCTCGCCTTCAACCTCGTGTCGCCCGCGGTCCCTGAATGTGATGACCGCGATGAACAGAAACTCGACCAAAGCAAAATAGGTAACTAAGCCCAATGGGAAGAAGGGGTGGTTGACTCCTCCGGGCGACTGCAAGACGACATTCTGCACGAAAGTCAC
>DASWAC010000646.1:0-9991 GCA_036391335.1 Ktedonobacterales bacterium | reverse complement strand
TGCAGGCACGTTGGGCCATTCTTGCAACTCCTGCTGCCGTATGGATTGGGGCGATGGGCGCGGCAGTCGTGGATGGGGTAGCGCATTCACGGCTCCACGATCCAGTATGGCCAGCGCAAATGCTGGAGCTTGCCGCTATCTTTGTTGTGATTGCCGTCGTGCCATCCGCCATCTGTGTCCTGATTGGCATGTTGGTCGCTACCTGGCTTCAGAAGAGATACTCTCACTAATTGGAACGACTCACACAACTGCCCTATGTTTGGTTGCCCTCACCCCCTGCTGCGCAGGTCGTCCGCTGCGCTCGCTGGGGCTCGCTCCTCGCTGCGCTCGCGCGTCCTCACTTCCCTCTCCCGCAGGAGAGGGGAGCGCAGAGCAGATAGGCGCTCCAAGCGGAGCACCGCCGTGGGGCAGGGTCAGACGGGTTGCCCGTCAAGGCGGGTGGAGGCAGATCTGGGTGGTTCCAGCGCCGCATAGTGGCGGGCAATCGCTTGGTTGCGCGCACTCGGGACACACTCCCACGGCCAAGATGAGCGCCACGCTCCAGAGCTGGATGCTGGCAACATGCTCGCCATCATGTGCGGTAAAGGCGTGGTATCCTGGCGAGGCCAGCACATCTGTGTGCGGCGTGGGGGACCTTTGACGGACTCAGTGAGAGGGGATGAAGTATGAGGGCCAGATGGCTGGGCTGGGGTCTCCTCTTCGCCGAGCGGGCTTGGAAGCACGCTGAGGTCGTGCGATTCTTCCGCCGTCCGGTTCCTCAGGCGGCGACCAGCCCGGAGCTGATCAGCATTCTGCAGCCCGTGCTGAGTGGTGATCCAACAATGGCGGCCTCGCTGGAGCGCACCCTTGCCATGCGCACGCGCTATCCCTTCGAGGTTATCTGGCTCGCCGACGACCACGACTCTGCTGCCCAGGTCATCTGCCGCGACCTCGCCGCGCGCTATCCGCATCGGGCGACACGTCTGGTCTGCGTCGCGCCGCCGGGGCCCCGTGAGAATCCGAAGCTGGTGAAGGTGATCGCCGGCGCTGCGCTGGCTCACGGTGATGTGCTCTGCATCCTCGATGACGATACGCGCCTGCCTGATGGCGGGCTCGAGCAGCTCATCCCCTCCCTCGCCCTGCCGGGAGTGGGGTTAGCGTTTGGCTTGCCCTATTACGAGAGTTTCAGCACTCTCTGGTCATCCCTCACCTCACTTTTCGTCAATGGGAATAGCCTGACGACCTATCTCCCCTATCTGCGACTGAGTGAGCCCTTCACGATCAATGGCATGCTCTATGCGCTGCGTCGAGACGTCTACGACCGCATTGGCGGCTTCCAAGCCATCATCGGCATGGCGGCCGACGACTTCGCCGCCGGGCACCTCCTGCGCCAGCACGGCTACCGGCTCGCGCAGACGCCGCTGCGGCACGGCATCAGCACCAGTGTGCGCACCTACGCCGACTATGCCCGCCTGATGCACCGGTGGCTTCTCTTCCCACGCGAATCGGTCTTGCGCCAGCTGAGCCCTCGTGAGCGCGGCATCATCATCGTGCTTGGGCTCCTTCCCGCGCTGATACCACTCGCGCTGCTCGCGCGCCTGCTGCTGTGGCCCTCACGCCGTGCCGCTGCCCTCACCGCCGCGTATTTCGCCTATGATGTGGCGATGCTCGCCCATTTCAACCGAGCGTATCTGCGCCGTTCGACGCCGGTGTGGGCGCTATGGCTGCGGCCGGTGGCACAGGCGCTCACGGGAATCCAGGTGATTGCCGCGCTCCTCGCTCCGCAGCGCATGATGTGGCGCGGCAAAGTGATGCGCATCGAGCGCGGTGGGGGCTTCACCTATGAGGCCGCAGCTCACGACATATCGGAGCGCAGCCCCTCGTGACTCATCACGCGAGCGACGCTGGTATGTGGTGTCCCATGCCATGCGCGGTCAGACGACCACGCGGTGATCGGCGCTATGAAGAGACGGCAGAGCGCGAGCAGGGCGACATCATAGTTGACACGCCAGCCAGCGTAGTCTTGCCAGGCTTTGTCGCGATCCGCCTTCACCGCAAGCCCCTTCATGATGAGCTTGTCACAGGCTTTCTCGAAGTCTTCGCGCGAGATGCTAATCGCGTTCTTCTCGACAGTGGGGTGTGCCGGCACCTTGATGTTGAACTGGCTGGCGATGTTATTGAGCGCGAGATACCCCGCCCGGATGCAGAGGTGCACGTGCGGATCAGTCGGCGTGTCAACGGTCGAGACGAGGAGTGCGGCACAGTCGAGCACGGTGCCCGCGGCGGTGACCCAGCTGCGGTAGGGATGAGGCGAGCGAAAGAGGGCGATCGCCGTGAGCGAGGTGTGCGTCTCGCTCATCTCGACAAACCACTCCTCCCACTGAGTCCACACCTCGCTGAGGTGATCGAGCCCGTGGAAGGTCTTGTAGCGGCGCAGCATCTCCAGCGCCGAGGGCGGCGTGCCCGCGCGAATCTCCAGCAATGTCACCAGCGCTTCGCGGCGCGAGTAGGCGCTATACATCGTGGGCAGGTATGAGATGAGCAGCGTGATCAGACCGAGGCCCACGGCCCCCTCGGCGAAGAGGACGGTGTGCGCCGACCAGCCTATGGGGTTGGCGAAGCCGAGTGTGAACAGCGATGAGCCACTGAGCACATAGCTCACGTAGAGTGAGCCAACACCGAGCCCCCAGTAGATCAGCGTGAAGCCTATTCCCACCATGAAGAGCCATGCCGCCGGAAGCAGCAGCAGGCCAATTGGCGCGTAGAGGGCAAAGAGCCGGTCGATCTGCTCATATGACCGCATGAGCCTGGCGAAGAGGTCGAAGATCGCGCGCAAGGCAATGAATACCCAGCGCGTGAGATGGGTCAGGCCGGCGCGAGGCACGATGAAAGTGCGCACGGCGGACATGATCGTCCCGGCGATGATCAGCGCGCCCGCGAGAATTGCGACCACATGCAAGACAAGCATCGAAGATGCGCTCCCACTAGACTCTCATTGAGAGTGTAGACGAAGAGGGCATCTTTGAGACACCAACACGCGCTCGACAATCCCGCGCTCGCCGTCTGGCCTCGCGAGAGCATTAGAGGGGTGCCGCTCGTTTGGAAAGACAAGCCCTCATCACCCCGCTCGTGGCATGGCTAGTCCACCGGCGCGAGATCGGCGGCAGCCGTCGCGACCGCCACCACCGTGACGGGGACCGCATTCAGCACCGCGTTGCCTGAGAGGGCGTCTATCGCATGATCGGACATCAGCGCATTGAGGTTCGCGCCCGCGTGGTCCGCCGCGACTCGCATGCGCGCGCCCGGCTGGCGATGCCCCCAGCCATGTGGCAGGCTGACGACCCCCGCCATGATCTCATCGGTTACACGCACCGGTGCCGTGACGCCGCCGGCCGTGGAGCTGATCTGCGCCCGGTCGCCCTCCCGCAGGCCAAGGCGCGACGCGTCCACGGGATGCATCAGCAGCACACACGGATCGTCACCCTTCACCAGCACAGTGATGTTGTGCATCCACGAATTATTCGAGCGCAGGTCACGCCGGCCGATCATCACCAGATCAGGACGCGGCCGTGCCATCGCCGAGCTGAGACGCTGCAGGTCAGCGATGATCAGCTCCGGCGCCAGCTCGATCTTGCCTGACGGCGTCCGCAGCACCTCAGGGATACGCGGCGTGAGCGGGCCGAGGTCCACGCCGTTGGGCTCGTGCTCGATGGCGGCCAGTGTGAGCCCGCCGGGGCGTGCGCCAAAGCCATCTCCATAGGGACCCACCCGCAGCATGAGATCGAGCAGGCGCTCAGGTCCACGGCGCGGCGCCAGCGCGGCGAGCAATTCGCTCACGTCGCGGCCTGCCACGGGCGAGCCGGCCGTGCCGACCTCCATCGTGGCAAGCTGATAGGCCACCAGGTCGTCGAGCGCGCGGCTATCCGCGCCAGCGCCCTCACCCCTCACGATGGCGGCAAGGCGCAGCAGGGTCTCCCATTCATCGAGCTGGCCCGTGCTCATCGGGAAGACCGGCGCGGAATAGTGAGCGATGTTGCGCACCGAGAGCTGATAGAACGCCAGGTCGTAATGGGCGCGCTGGAGCGGCGTCGGCGGCGGCAAGATCACATGCGCGTGGCGCGTCGTCTCGTTGAGGTATCCGTCGAGACTTACCATGAAGTCGAGTGAGGCCAGCGCCTCGGCGAGATGATCGCTATCAGGAGCGCTCAGTGCGGGGTTCCCCGCAATCGTGATGAGCGCGCGCACCTGCCCTTCGCCCGGAGTGAGGATCTCCTCCGCCATGCAGGCCAGGGGCAGCTCACCCGCCACCTGCGGAAAGCCGCGCACACGGCTGCGCTTCGGCCCCATGCGGAAGCCACGACCACGCCCCGGGGCTCCGCTGGTGTTTCGCGCGCCTGCCGCGGCCTTGGTGAAGAGCGCCCCGCCGGGACGATCGAGATTGCCCGTCACCACGTTGATCACGTCCACCAGCCAGTTGGCCAGGGTGCCAAATTCCTGCTGGCACGTGCCGACCCGGCCATAGACGACCGCGCGCTCGGCTGAGGCCAGGTCCCGGGCGATGGCGCGGATGCGCTCTGGCGCAATACCGCAGATGCCGCTGACGGCCTCTGGTGTGTAGGGCGCGACGGCCACGCGGACTTCATCGAGGCCGCTCAGATGCTCGGCCAGCGCGCCAGGCCTGACCAGATCCTCCGCGAAGAGTGTCTGCGTGAGGCCCAGCAAGAAATAGGCGTCGGTTCCTGGCTGGATGAAGTGGTGCTCGCCAGCCTCCACTGCCGTGCGAGTGCGACGTGGGTCCACCACGACGACACGCCCACCGCGCTCGCGGATGCGGCGCACGCGCCCGCGCATGTCTGGCGCGGTCATCAGGCTCCCGTTCGAGACGAGCGGGTTCGCCCCCAGGATGAGCATATAGTCAGTGTGATCCACATCGGGGATGGGGATGCTCAGCATGTGCCCAAACATCAGGCCCGCCGAGACATGCTTGGGCATCTGGTCCACAGTGCTGGCGGTGAAGATGTTCACACTGCGCAGAGCGCGCAGCAAGACCGAGTTATAGAGCTGGCCCGCCAGCGTGTGCACATTGGGGTTGCCCAGGTAGGCAGCCACGCTATCGCGGCCGTGCTGATCGAGAATGGGGACGAGGCGGCGCTCGATCTCGGCAAACGCCTCGCCCCACGTGACCTCACGCCAGGCAGCGCCTTCACGAATCATCGGCGCGCGCACCCGGTCTGGATCGGCATGCAGCTCTTTGAGGGCATACGCCTTTGGGCAGATATAGCCATGCGAGAAGACATCATCCGGATTCCCCCGGATGGACGTGACCTCGTTGCCAACGGTCTCGACCCGCAGTCCGCAGGTCGCCTCGCAAAGTGGACACGTGATGAAGCTGGTGCGTGTCTCTCCCGTTGCCATTGCGCTGCCTCCCTGGCTCCACGCTCGAGAGCCCCTCGAGCGGTGTGCGTCGGTGTGGCAGGAGTATAGGCTTTGGCGCGTGGCGAGGTCAAATCCGCCGTCTAGGTCAGGGAGCGCTCCACCTTGCGCAGCAGCCCATTGAGCTGTGCGAGCTCTTCAGGCGTCAGCACGGAAAAGATGCGATCGATCTCCTCATTTTGCGCGGGCAGCAGATGGTCGAGCACCTCTTGTCCGTGCGCGGTCAGGTGCAGCCGATTGGCGCGGCCATCGGGGCGGCGGGAGATCAGGTCGGCGTCCGACATGCGCTCGACGAGCTGGCAGACATTGCCCTTCGTCACCAGCAGCCGGTCGGCGAGGTCTTGCTGCGAGAGCCCGCTGTGGCCGCTGATCTGCGCCAGCACATCGAACTGAGCCAGGCTGATGTCGTGCTCGCGCAGGTGCGAGATCAGATGGCGGTCGGCCTTTTGATATATGCGGATGAGCCGTAGCCATGTCGGCACGGCTCGCCCAAACACGGTCGTCATCGTTACGCTTCCTCTCTAATTCCCATCCCCTATAGTTTAGTACTAAACTAATCCCGGTGTCAAGGACGGCTGCGCGTGCTATCATGCCACCATGACCTCACCAGCACCCCATTTCACGGATGACGACACCATCGTGGCGATTGCCACCCCACCTGGCGTCGGCGGCATCGGCATCGTGCGCCTGAGCGGAGCCGACGCGTTTCGCATCGGGCATCTCCTCTTCGCTGCCGCGAATGGGCAGACAGAGCCACCATCACATCAGCTCATCTATGGCCATGCCATCGCGCCCGGCTCTGGTGAGCGAATCGACGAGGCGCTCGCCGTCTTCATGCAAGCGCCATATACCTATACGCGCGAGCCTGTCGTCGAGATTCACGCGCATGGTGGGCCGCTCATCCTGCGCCGCATCGTCGCGGAGGCCCTTGCCGCCGGCGCACGGGCAGCCCGAGCCGGGGAGATGACGCTGCGCGCCTTTCTCAACGGCAGGCTAGACCTCGCGCGCGCCGAGGCCGTCATGAGCCTCATCAATGCGGAAACCGAGGCCGGGCGACGCCTAGCCATGCGCCAGCTCGACGGTCAGCTCTCGCGCCAGGTGGAGGCAGCCCGCGGCCACGCTCTGGCAGCACTGCGCGACATCGAGGCCAGCATTGACTTTCCCGAAGAAGAGGTGCCAGAGCCAGATCGTGCGAGCCTGCGCGAGCATGCCGCACAGGCAGGCGACATCCTCGCCACGCTGCTGGCCACCGCCCGTCAGGGCAGGCTCATTCGCGACGGCGCGCGTGTGGTCATCGTGGGCCGGCCCAACGTGGGCAAATCGAGCCTGCTCAATGCGCTGCTGGGGCGTGACCGCGCCATCGTGACGCCCATCGCCGGGACGACGCGCGACACCGTCGAGGAGGCGGTGGCCATCGAGGGCATGCCGATTCACCTGGTGGACACCGCGGGCCTCACTGCCAGCGATGATCCCGTCGAGCGCATCGGCGTGGAGCGATCACGCGCGGCAGCCCAGGCAGCGGATGCGCTGCTCTTCGTGCTGGATGCCTCAGCGCCCATCACCGCGATGGATGGCGCGGCTGCCGACGCCATACGCAACCTGCTGAGCGAGGCCGGTGAGCGCGCGCCCGTGGTGGTGGTGCGCAATAAATGCGACCTGCCCACTGCCCTCGACGCCGCCGATGCTCGCGCCCTCTGGCCCGACGCCAGGAGTCTTCGTGTCTCGTGCCTCACCGGTGAGGGGCTCGCCGAGCTGCGGGACGCCATCGGGAGCGCGCTCCAGGGCGACGGCGCCCACGAAGACGCGGCCCTCGTCTCGTCGGTGCGCCACCAGCACGCGCTGCAAGCTGCACGAGATCATCTGGCCGAGGCGCAGACCGCGCTGGGGACCGGCGTGCCACTGGATCTCGTCTCGATCGACCTGCGCGCCGCGCTGGATGCGCTGGGCGAGGTGACCGGCGAGACGGCGACGGCTGACCTGCTGGATCGCATCTTCGCGGAATTCTGTATCGGCAAGTGATTGCTTTGACTTGCGCGTCTTTCTGACTTCGTGGTACCTATCTTTTCTGAAGTGACGCACGGGAAGCCACTCGGTCACTAGGGCTGAGTGGCTGGTGGAGTGTAAGGAGGCAAGGGTATGGCACGGTGGGCAAAGGATGCGACTGAGCTGATCGGTGGTACACCGCTGGTGAAGCTGAATCGGGTCGTTCCACAGACGGCGACGGTGCTGGTCAAGCTGGAAGCATTCCAGCCTGGCTTTAGCGTGAAAGATCGCATCGGCGTCAGCATGATTCGCGATGCTGAGGAGCGCGGCATCCTCAAGCCGGGTGGCGTCATCGTCGAGCCGACGAGCGGGAATACCGGCATTGGCCTGGCGTGGGTCGCGGCGGCCAAGGGCTATCGCTGCATCCTGGTGATGCCGGATACTCTGAGCATCGAGCGGCGCATGGTGCTGAAGCGGCTGGGCGCTGAGCTGGTGCTCACCCCCGGTGCGGAGCGCATGCCCGGCGCCATCGCCAGGGCCGAGCAGATTGTCGCGCAGACGCCCGGTGCATGGATGCCGCAGCAGTTCCAGAATCCCGCGAATCCTAAGATCCACCGCGAGACCACCGCCGAGGAGATCTGGGCAGACACCGATGGCCAGGTGGATGCGCTGGTGAGTGGTGTCGGCACGGGCGGCACCCTGACAGGCGTGTCTGAGGTCCTCAAGGCGCGCAAGCCCGGCTTCCGAGTAGTCGCGGTCGAGCCATCGGCCTCCCCTGTGCTTTCAGGGGGCCAGCCAGGCCCGACGAAGATCCAGGGCATTGGCGCCGGCTTCATTCCGGATGTCTTGCAGGTCAAGCTGATCGACGAGGTCGTGACGGTGGCCGACAACGACGCCATCGAGATGGCGCGCCGGCTCGCCAAGGAAGAGGGCATCCTCGCGGGCATCAGCTCTGGCGCGGCTGCCTGGGCGGCGGCGCAGATCGCTGCCAAGCCCGACTATGCGGGGAAGCTCATCGTCACCATACTGCCCGATCTGGCCGAGCGCTATATCAGCACGGCGCTCTTCGACGACGTACGCGAATAGGCCACCCCGCCTGGCAACGCCACTGCTTGACCCTCTGGGCATGGCGGTGCTATAGTGCCAGGCATAGCTTCACAAACTGTAGCGCTAACCAATGAGCCTGAGAAAGGAGCCAGCTGCGCTATGATGACTCATGTGTGCTGCGCTCCTTGCGCGCTCATGCGGCACCTCTTGCTAGGGCCACCCACCTCCACCCGATGCGTCTGTACTCACGGGCGCTGATCGCCCTCACGCACGCTCGTCGCTCCACCCAGCTTTCTGGCCGCGACGAGCCCATGGCGCTCATCCTTGCGCCCGATCAGCGCCCCGCCCCTCACTCCATAGCAAATCACCTCATCATGGAAGAGGAGCCCCACCATGCAGACCGCACAGGCGTCTCAGCAGACGCCACACGTTGACACGCATCTGCTCAAGTTTTCTCAGGCCTGGACCCTTGGCCTCACCGCTGTCGCGTTCTTGCTTCAGCTGCCGTGGCTGGTCGTCATCGCCGCCATCGCGCTCACCGTGAGCGCCCTCGCGCCCAGCCTCAGCCCATTTCGCCTGCTCTATCGCTTCGTCGCCGTCCCACTCCGCCTGCTGCGCCCGCGCATCGTCGAGGATGACCCCGCGCCGCACCGGTTCGCCCAAGAAGTGGGCGCGGTCTTCCTCATCGCGTCGAGCCTGGCACTGCTGGTGGCACATGCGGTCGCCCTGGGCTGGGCACTCGACCTCGTCGTCTTCGCCCTCTCGACGATCAACTTCACCGTTGGCTTCTGCGCGGGCTGCTTCGTCTATTTCCAGCTCGGTCGCGTCGGGCTCGCGCCGAAGGTGCGCTATGCAGGCGGCTTCCACTGGCGGGGAGTGTAGCTATGGCCGCGCTGCTAACACGCGTCGAGATCATGGTGGCGATTGCGGTGCTGCTCGCGCTGGCGATCTGGGCAGGTCGCGGGCTGGTGCGCTCGCGGCAGGCGCGGGCCCTCGCAGTGACGGCTCCGGCGGAGCTGCTGGCATCAGGAGGTCACGCGGGCAACGCGGTGCGCATCCTCGTCTTTCGTAGCGACGACTGCACGCAATGCCATACCCTGCAGGCCCCTGCCATCGAGAAGGTGCTGGCCACCCGCGGCGCCGAGGTGGCCGTGCTAGAGGTGGATGCGCCGACCTCGCCAGAGCTTACCCATCTCTATGGCATCTTGACGCTGCCATCCACCATCGTGCTCGACGCGACTGGGCGCACGCGCGCGGCCAACTTCGGCTTTGCCAGCGCCACCAAGTTGCTGGCTCAGGTGGATGCCGTCCTGGCCGGCGACGAGAGAGTGACCACGGCCACCGTCGCCTAGATGACCGCCTTCGCGGCGGCGCGCCCCGCCGTGCGCCCCGAAAAGATGCAGCCGCCGAGGAAGGTACCTTCGAGCGCGCGATAGCCATGCACGCCGCCTCCGCCAAAGCCGGAGACCTCGCCTGCGGCAAAGAGGCCCGGCACCGGCTGCCCATCCGCGCCGAGAACACGCCCGTCCAGATCGGTGTGCAGCCCACC
>DASWAC010000645.1:0-19770 GCA_036391335.1 Ktedonobacterales bacterium | reverse complement strand
TCGTGATGTGTGATGACATCGCGCCCGTGCTACCCCGGTGGGTGGCATCGGCTGAGCCTTTGCCGGGCGTTTGCTATGTCTCCGACACGGTCGCCGTGGATTAGAGGCGCGAGCCGCACCACAGCCCAAGCGCCGCGGCTGCGACGCCGAGCGCGAGCGAGCCAAGCGCGTTGAGCCATGCCGCGCTGGTCTGCCCGCTTCGGAAGAGACTGTGCGTGTCATAACTCAGCGTGCTGAACGTGGTGTATCCTCCGAGGAAGCCTGTTCCTAGCAGCAGTCGCGCCTGCGCCAGTGCGCTACCCCCCGCCGTCGTCACCAGGCCGAGCGCGAACGCGCCCGTCACATTGATGAGTAACGTCGCCAGCGGAAATGTGCTCTGCCAGCGTTTCGTCGCCCACTCCGCAACGGCGAATCGCGCCGCTGCCCCCGTCGCACCCGCCAGCCCAAGCAGCAACATCACGCCGATTCCGGTATCGAGAGGCATCAGTCCAGTACCTCATCTTCCATCTCTTCTTCCAGCGACGGGATGACGTCGAGCATGTGCTTGCCTGGCTGTGGCACGCCTCGCCGGATGATCGTTCCAGCGGCGCTGTAGCCCGCCCACGCGCAGCCAACGCCCAGTACCAGGCTCACAACCGCATAAAAGATGGCGATGTCGGCAAGCCCAGCGCGCGCAAGGAGATCGGTGCCGACCATATACGTGCTAAACGTGGTGAACGCGCCCAGAAAGCCAGGGCCCGCGGCGTGGCGGAAGTCGTCTGAAAGTGGGATGCCACGTTCCCAAAGACCATAGAGCAGTCCGAGCGCCAGCGCGCCAGAGAGATTGATGGTGAAAATGTCCCACGGGAACTGGGACGAGGCACGGGGAAACAGCGCCAGAGCGAGCGATTTGGTTGGAGTCGCGAGCAGTGCCCGCGCCAGTGTGCCGCAGAACCCACCTGCGAACACGAATGCGATTTTGCGCATGACGAAAGGTTACCTCGGCTTGAATTGGGGAGGTTCGCGCGGAGTTCGCGCCGGATTGAGGCGCAAAAAAACTCCTACTCACGACCTCGCAATCAGTGTGCGTGTCGAGCGTAGAAGCCATTAGCGCCGCCACCGCAGGCGGAACGGTTAGTGGTGAGCTTCATCACCAACACTGAAGAGCGCCGACCCCGACGCACTTTCAGGTACGCAGACGAGTGTACCACATTGCCTCAGTAAGAGGCCAGAGGGCGAAGAGTTGGCCGTCAGGAAAAGCGCGAAGATACGCCGAAGGTCTCAGCTGCGAGGACGGAACGGGTAGCGCGCCGGGACGTGGCCGCCACTCAACGCGGACGTCAAGAGGTGGAAACTGAGATAATGCGTGATACCATATGCCCATGAGCACCTACCAAACCGATCCCCGCGTCGACAGCTACATCAATTCGCTCCCGGATTGGCAGCAGGATATTTGCCGTCGCGTGCGGGAACTGGCGCACGCCGCCGACCCAGGCGTCGTAGAGACCATCAAGCGCACCAACCGCCCCTACTTTACGCTGGATGGCAACATCTGCGCGCTGCTGGGAGCCAAAGGCCACGTCAATGTGTTCATCTACGATCCCATCGCGCCTGACCCCGAGGGTATCGTGAACCAGGGGCATGGCAACCTGACTGCGCGGGCGATTCAGATTCATCAGGGCGACATACTGAATGAGCGCGCGCTCTTGAACCTGTTTCGGGCCGTCATCGCCAATAACCGTGCTGGCGGCTGGCGCACGCTACAGGGCAGACCGTAGCCGCCGCGTCGAGCCAGGCGTATCTTCACCGACCCTCCACGAGGCCCGGTGCCCCGCGATAAGTGCTGGCACGTTATAAATATCTTTGACGAACATTGCCGGTCACGTTCTTAAAGTACGCAGTTCTGTCGATACTGTGATCGCGCCGGCAGCTCGGATCCCACCGGTGTACCGCTGGAGGGCCGTCTGCTGGGAGTGCGTCCACCTTGACGGCACGGACGTGGACTACAAGGGGACTCTAATGAGCGAATTTCCGGAGTGGCTCGCGTCGACGCTGGCCGCTGACGCCGCCGAGGGGCACGGTGTGCTGCCGAACAGTATCGCGACACTGCGAACCGATGCCCGTGTCGTCGGTCCTGCCCGCGTGGTCCTGATGAGCCAGGATGATAATCTATGCCCTATCACATCTTCAAGGAAGGCAGCGTCGGCTTCGTCTCGCGCTCTGGCACACTGACCTACGAGGTCGTGGCGCTGCTCACTGAGGCAGGCATTGGACAATCCACCTGCGTCGGCATCGGTGGTGACCCCATCATCGGCACGAGCTTCGTGGAGTGCCTCAAGCTCTTCGAGGCGGACCCCGAGACGCATGCCGTGGTGATGTGCGGTGAAATTGGCGGCAGCGACGAGGAAGACGCGGCAGCCTTCGCCAAGACCATGAAGAAGCCGGTCGTCTCATTCATCTCAGGCCGCACGGCGCCTCCGGGCAAGCGCATGGGGCACGCCGGCGCGATCATCTCAGGCAACACGGGCACCGCCCAGGGCAAGGTCGAGGCGCTGCTCGCGGCGGGTGTGCCGGTGGCCGACACGATCTTTGACATTCCTGAGCTCACTGCCAAGGCGCTCACGGGCCGCAAGTAACCGTTCCGCAGCAGTGGTGGGGCAGACGCCCGATGTCGGGTGCGCTGCCCCGTCACCTCTGCCGCCACCGCGCAAGGAGGCCGCATGATCTGGGTGCGTCCCGGCTTGACCCTGCCGTCGCTCGACGCGGTGTTTTTCGACCTCGATGGCGTGATCATAGATGCCACCGGCTCCTATCGCCAGAGCGTGCGCCAGGCCACCCAGTGGCTGGTGCGTGAGGGGCAGGGGTTAGCCGGCGGGCCCACGCCACTCGTCACCGAGGAGGATATCGCCGCCTTCAAGCTGGCTGGCGGCTGGAACAATGACTGGGACCTCACGACGGCGCTGGCCTCACTCTGGACTGCGCGCCTGCGCGAGTGGGCCGGAACGCCACTGGCGACAGTCTCACTCGCCAACTGGGCTGAGCGCGCCGCGGCGGACACCCGCGCCGGGCGTGGAGGGATGGCCTGGCTGCGCGCGACGGTTCCAGCGAGCGCATTGCTGGCCTATGACGAGGCCCGCTGGGCTCACGACGAGGTCTATTGGGGCGCGACGCTCGTTCGCGAGCACTATGGCCACGAGCCCACCGCCTTCCCTGAGGCCGCCGGTCTGGTGCACAACGAGCGCCTGCTGGTGACAGAGCGCCTCTTCGCGCGGCTGCAAGATCGCGGGATGGATAAGTTCGCCGTCATCACCGGGCGCGTCGGGCCTGAGGTGCGCATGGCCATGGGTCACGTCGAAGACATGCTGCGTGAGCGTGCGGATGACTACACCTGGCATGAGTCCCATTACGGGCGCTCACCCTTCATCACCATCATCTCGTCCGAAGAGATTGCCAAGCCTGACCCCACCGCGCTGGTGGCCGCGCTGAGCCGCACCGGTGCGCATGGCGCCATCTATGCGGGAGATGCGACGGATGATCTCATGCTGGTGACTCGCTATCGCGCTGAGGTGCTGGCGCCGAATGCAAACCAGCCACCGGTGCTGGCAGCCATGATCGCCACGGATGACGCCGCCGCCACTCACTTTCAGCAGCAGGGCGCCGACCTGGTGCTCTCACGCGTCGAAGACCTGCCACAGGCGCTGGCGCTGGCCAGCGATGGCACCACGCAAGCGCCTGGTGATTAGGTCAAGCTCGCTTCGCCCGCTACCTGCCATCCACGCAATTGCCGATGCCGCACGCATTCGTGGCGCCTCATGCCAGGTCGAGGTGCTGCCGGGGATGGAGCACGGCTACGCTCCGGACTTCGTGTCCCTTCCGGCCAGGGGTCTCGCGCACGTCATGGCGCCAAGACGATGACCGGCGGAAAAGTGCACATGCCCCGCGCACCTATGAGGGAGTGCCAACGTCCCACCCACCGGATTTTGCGGAGCCGTGGAATACTCCTCCGCCGGCCCTCTCCACTATGCCAGCCGCCAGACAGCAGCGTCCCCATACCTAGGGTGGGCAGCAACGCCCACTGTGTGGGGAAGATCATGGTGTTGGGGAATTTTATCGGGCAGGCATCCACTGAGAGGACGGCGTCTAGAGGAATGCCGATGCCCGCATCATGTGATGTGCGCTCGCGCCCACAGCGCCGCTGAGGTACGCCGGTGCACTCCCAGCTTGCCGTAGATATTGGTCATATGCCACTTGATGGTGTTCGTCGCCACCACCAGCTCATGCGCGATCTCGGCGTTTGAATACCCGTCTGCGACCAGGCAAAGGATCTCGCGCTCACGTTCGCTCAGCGCCTCAGGCGTAACACTCGCGCTAGGCCCGCTGGTCCCGCTGGCGGCATACCAGGCTGTCCCCGGTGCGCCTGCGCCCAGGAGGCGGCGGAGGTAGGCTTCTGAGACTCTGCCGTGCTCGCCCTCATGACTGCCGTGTAGCCGGGCGAGGAGATTCGCCAGAAGCTGCGCAATGGGCGCCCCTTCGTCCACGATGAGGCGCACATAGCCTTCTGGCTCGGCAAGAACGAGCGCGTGCTCCAGCGCCTCATACGCGGCGGGGAGATTGCCCAAAGACTGGTATGCGAGCGCGATCAGCAGCCGCGTCTCGATGACCATGCCCATGGCGCCGGCCCCAAGCGCTTGCTTCAGGTGCTCGCTCAGCAGGCCAAGGGCGGCCGCGTGGCTCCCATGTGAGAGCAGCAGGCGTGCGGAGGTCAGTCGGTCATAGGCGGCGACATAGTCCTGCACACCTGGGCGTGTGAAGTGCTCCAGGGCGCTGAGCTGCCCAAGCTGAATCGCGACTCGGGTCTGCTGGCCGACCATGATGGCTGCGATCCACGATCTCGGGCCGGCCAGCCGCGCCTGGGCCGCCGCTCGCTCCAGCAGGTCCACCGCATCCTCGCCACGTGCCTGCGCGACTTGCGCCATGACGGTGTACGCGTAGACGAGGAGGTCAGCGCTATGCAAGCGCTCCCCGATATCCGCCGCACGCGAGCAATAGAGGGCGGCGCCGGTCAGCTCGTTCCACTCATAGAGTGACTGGCCCATGCCGACATACACGAAGCCAGCAGCCAAGAGCGAGGCATCGCCTTGCTCGGCCAGTCGGACCGCGGCCCGGCTCGTACGAACCGCGGCACGCCGCCGGCCTTGCACTATCTCTAGCTGAGCGAGCATGCCGATGCTCAGGAGTGAGACATATGAGTCGGCCACCACCGCTGCCCACGCTTGCGCCTGATTCAAGGCAATGGTCGCCCCCTGATAATCGCTTTCGAGCCACAACGCGGTGGCGAGGTTGAACGCGCTCAGGCTGCGGAGGTGCAGCGCGTCACGTGGCAGGGCTTGCAGCGCCCAGCGCGCATGGTGGATGATGGCGAGCGTGTTCCCGCGGAATGCCTCAATGTGCGCACGCACCGCGGCGACCTCACCCGACCTTTGCTCTGGTGTCTCACCTTGCTGGCTCTTCGATGACAGCGCATCCGCTTGCGTCGCCCTCTCCGCGGCGCCCAGCCATTCCTCAGCGTGGTCAACCTCACCCACACGCACCATGAGCCAGGCACGCAGCAAGCAGAGCATGAAGCTTCCCTCCACGATATCTTGCGGGAGCGCGTCGAGCCAGTGATGAAGCGTGCTCGTCTCACCAGATCGCAACAGTGACTGACCAGTCTCCGCGATGAGCTGCGCCGCGGAAGGATACTCGCGGGCAGCGAGCAGATGCTGAATCGCTTCGCTGGGCAGTCCATGCGACCTGAGCCAGTCAGCGGCCGTCAGGTGGAGATGAGCGATGCGATCTGGCCATTCGAGCTCGAGTCGCGCCCGGAGCACCTGCGAGAAGAGATGATGATAGCGGTACCATTGTCGCTCTTCATCGAGGCGCACGAGGAATAAATTGCTGTGCTCGAGCTGGTCCAGCATGCGCTGGCCCGTGCCACCGGCCGAGGTGATGCTCTCCGGGCCTTCGGCAATGAGCCGCTCACACAGATGGGCGGTAAATCGGTCGAGAATGGAGGTAGCGAGGAGGAAGTGCTGCACCTCTGGTGGCTGGAGTCGCACGACTTCATCGAGCAGGTAGTCAACCAGGGCCGCATGCCCGCCCTCTTCAAACGCCTCGAACAGCGCCTCAGCCTCAATCCCTTGCCGCATCGAGAGCCCGGCAAGCTGGAGCGCCGCCACCCACCCTTCGGTCGCATCAGCAAGTCTGGCGGCCTGCTCGGCGACCAGACTCATGCCCGGCGTCTGTGCGCAAAACCGCGTCACCTCGGCGGGCGTAAATCGAAGGTCGTCAGCGCTCAGCTCATGCACATGGCCGTGCGCTCGGGCACGCGCCAACGAGAATGGCAGCTTTGTCCTGCTCGCGATGATGACCCGCGCCGCCGCTGGCATGTGCTGAATGAGATACATGAGCCCATCGTGAATATTCTGGCTTGTGATCGCATGATAATCATCGAGCACGAGAATCAGCGGGGTCCTGCTGGCGTCAAGAGCCTCGACCATGACCGCGACGAGCGCTTTCGCGTCTAGCGGCTGTGGACTGGAGAGCGCTGCTGCCAACGGCTTGCTCGTGCCGGGAAGCGCCGACTCCAGGGCGGCGGCAAGCACACGGAAAAAGCGGCCGGGATCATTGTCGTCGGGGTCGAGGGTTACCCACGCTGCGGGAACATGCTGCATGGCCAGCCACTGCGCCAGCGTGGTTGTCTTTCCATAGCCCATCGGCGCAGAGACGACGCTTACCTGGCCAGGCTTCACCGCATTCAGCGCATCGTCCATGCGGGCCCTGTGCACAAGCTGCTCGCCCAGGCGCGGGTATCTCACCTTCGCGGCCACGATGGCATCCTGCGGGGTATGTGCTCGGTCCACCGGCAAGCTGGGCACCATGCGAGTGTTTGTGTGCGCCTGCGCGCGGCGGCTGAGAAGTGCGGCCGTCTCTTCGAGGCGCGCGAGTGAGAGGCGCTCGTCCTTGCCTAGATAGGCGCGCACCAATGCTCCACCAGACGCGCGATACGCTTTCCAATAGCTAGCGCCTTGCCGCCGCGCTTCTTTGCGGGCAGTGAAGTCCCCATCTGGATGCGAGAAGTGGAAGATCGTCGCCCCCGCCAGCCAGTGCTGCCAGTCCGGGGAGCCAACGAGGATGGGCGCCTGCTGGGGAGCGCGTGGGATGAGCGCCCCGTGGCGAACGTGTGGGGTGAGACGAGTCATAGCGCCATCCGCGTGAAACCATGCGAGCGCGACACATTCCCTCCCAACCGGTCCACTATCAACGCTGCGACCGGTACAACACGTCCGCGCGCCCACAGATACGTGTATGCCTGTGACATCACGAAGCGCCGCCTGCTGAGATCCTCATCACGCCGCGCTTACCATCATACTTCGTTTTCGCATCCTGGGCAACGACACGGAGTGTCCAAGCAGAGGCCGTTGCCGCGCATCGCGCGGGGATCGGGAGCGGGCTGATCCCAGCCGTCAATCTGCCGAGTCTCGCGGCGGTCCCAGATGACGTGCTGGATCAGCTCAGCGTCATCCCCAGCAAGACGCTCGATGAGGCGCTCACCTTCGCCTTGCCATCGCATGGCAGTGCCCTTGAGCCAGGCGACGGAAGCCAACGCGCACGACCGACTGTGAATGTGCTCGACCCAGGCGTAAAGGTACGAAGAGCCTCGATATCACGCTTGTCGCGCCGCGCGAGCGCACGCGGTGCACCTCTCACCTGCCCATTTGCGCAGTTGCCATTCCAGGCTGCGCCCTCTAAGCTCTCAGCATTGAGAGCGCACCATCCTGGAGGCACATGTGGCAAATCCTAGCTCGTTTAATCAGATGATCATCACTGAGTTCCGCAAGAATGGCGGAGTCCTCACCGGCCGCGATGGGAAAGAGAACCGGACGCTGCTGCTGCTGACCACGACCGGCGCGAAGAGCGGACAGCCTCGCACCTCACCACTCGCCTTCACCAGGGATGGCGAGCGGCTTCTCATCATCGCGTCCAACCAAGGCAAGCCCACGCATCCCGCGTGGTACCATAACTTGCTCGCCAATCCCGTGGTCACGATCGAGCTTGGCGCGGAGCATTTCCAGGCACGCGCGCGAGACACGACCGGGGAGGAGCATGACCGGCTCTATGCGCAAATGGCCAAGGAGCTACCGGGCTTCGCCAAGTATCAGAGCGATACTCACCGCACCATTCCGCTCCTCGTGCTGGAGCGCATCAGCTAGGCGACCCGCTCACTCGAAGGGCTGGTCATAGCGCTCGCGCGAGAAGACCTCACCCAGTGGCTTGCGCTTCTTGGCATTGCCGGTGCGCTCCACGGCGGGATAGCCGAATGGGATGACGGTGAGCACGCTCATGTCGGCTGGAATCGCCAACAGATCGCTAACGCCGTCCATATGTCCGAAGCCAACCCAGTTGGACCCGACGCCCTGCGACCACGCCGCGAGCATCATGGATTGAACGGCACGGCTGAGGTCGGAGATGCCAAAGATGCTGGCTGACTTCGCCATCGCCACGATGGCCAGCGGCG
Organism: Ktedonobacterales bacterium; assembly: GCA_036391335.1. Lineage (GTDB taxonomy): Bacteria > Chloroflexota > Ktedonobacteria > Ktedonobacterales > JADMIN01 > DASWAC01. The sequence goes on along the minus strand of DASWAC010000645.1, from coordinate 11,234 downwards.
CCTGGGCTATATATGGTCCAGTCCTTATCAGCTCACCGAGCTTCTTGAGCGTCGCCTTCTCACGCACAACGATGAAGTGCCACGGCTGAGCGTTCTGGCTGCTGGCTGTGAGACGCGCTGCCTCCATGATCTGACGCATGACCTCATCAGGAATGGGGGTGTCGCGAAATTGCCGGGTAGCCAGCAGTGTGCGGATGGCTTCGAAGGTATCCATGCGACATGACCTCCTCACGGATCATAGATCGCCAGGTCCCAGGTGAGCCGACTTGAGCGTCGCCAGCTCCTCACGGAATGCCGCCTCCATCATGGCTTTGCGCTCAGGTGGGAGGAAGCTGTGGCGCACGCCATTGAGCAGAATCTCATCGATCTCCGTCACGTCCAGGGCAAAGGGCTGGCCAAGCAACGCGACATTCTCGCTCAGTGTCGTGCTGAAGAGTGGGGGATCATCCGAATTGATGCTGAGTGGCACTCCGGCGCGATAGAGCGCGAGAAACGGATGTGCCGCCAGCGATGGCGCAACCCCAAGACGCAGGTTGCTCATCGGGCACACCTCCAGCGGGAGTGCCGCGCCAGCCAGATGTTCCACCAGGGCGGGATCCTCGATGGAGCGCACACCATGGCCAATGCGCTCGGCGCCCAGCGCGTGAATGGCGCCCCAGACACTGGCCGCGCCCGCTGTCTCGCCTGCGTGAGGCACACTGTGCAGACCCGCCGCACGGGCCTTATCGAACCATGCTCGAAACGGCTCCGGAGGCCCAACCACCTCAGCACCGCCCAGGCCTAGCGAGATCACGCCGTCGTCTTTGCACTCGATGGCCACCGATGTGGTGTAGTCGGCGCGCTGAGAACCGTGAGGCTCTGGCAGGCCGCGCACGATATCGAAGACCCACGCCATCTCGACGCCAAAATCAGTCTTTGCCTGTGCCCGACCGCGCTGCAGCCCGGTAAAATAGACATCATGCGGCACCCCCAGCGCGTGATGGGTACTTGGCGAGAAAGTCACCTCGGCATACCGCACATTTTGCCGGGCCATCTCCGCGCCAAACTCGTAGGCGATGAGCGCATAGTCACGCTCGGTGCGCAGGCAGCGAGTAATCGCGATGTAGACCTGGATGAAGTGGTCGAAGTCACGAAACGTGAACCACTCGCCAAGTCCCTCGACGGTATCCGCTGGCAGCTCGACTCCATTGCGCTGAGCCAGGGTAAGCAGGGTCGCGGGCAAGATGGAGCCTTCGAGATGCACGTGCAGCTCCGCCTTTGGCGCGGCCCGCAGATAGCTTTCCAACGACACGCGTGCACCTCCCCGGCATGAAACGTGGCTGTCACGCCGCATTGTAGCGGCCCGAAGGCATTCCGCGCCAGCATGTAGCGCCAGCGCCACACCGCCCACGCGAAAGCGGCGGCCTCCCTGCTCTGAGGACACCGCCGCATCTCGACAGCCAGAGCAGCTAGGCCAGCGCAGGCACTGGCTGCTTCACGGTCGCCCTGCCACGCCCGCCAGTCATGCGCTGCGCCAGCCCGGTCACCAGCAGTGGCAGAGTCATCTCCACAGGAGCCACCACCGCGACGGCCTGCTCTCCGACGCCCAACGAGGGACCACCTAGTGAGATCGTCGCGGCCAGCTCAGGCTCATCGTGGCCCAGCGCATCCGCGAGCCCCATCGCCGACATGAGCGCCTGATCAGCGCTGCCCTGCCCCAGCCGGATCACGCCAAGCCGCGGACGGTCTGCCACCGCCTTCGCCAGCAAGGTGGCGTCGCGCGAGGGATCGAGGGTCAGCCCGTGGTCGCTCCCTGCCGCGGCGAGCAATGCGGGCGCGAACGCACTGGTGGCGAGATCGGGGGTCACGACAGGAACACCAGCCTGCGCCGCCGCCTGGAGAATGCCCTTGCGCGGGACCTTAGCGCCCATCCGGCTGCCAATCGCCGCCCAGAGAGTCTGCGTGCTGGTGATCGAAGCGGTGTCCAGCTCGGCCAGCAGCTCGCCAAAGAACGCCAGCGTCTGCTCGCGACCCTCAGCCAAGCTGACCATGCCGTCAGGCCCGTCGAAATGCGAATGGCCCAGCGCCTCATACATATCCGCGAAGAGATCGTCAGCTTGAGCGACGACCACATCCACATAGTGGCGGTCAATCGCATAGGTCAGTGTCTGGCGCATGCCCTCGGCGACCACCGGCTCAGAGATGGCCAGGCTAATGGTAGCCTGCTCGTCGCGTGCCAGGCGCTCCCACGTGGCCAGGGCCCGACCAAGCGCACGGCCCTGCTGGCCGGTGGCGCTCATCTTGTCGAGGAGCCCGCTAAGCGACGCGGTCGGGTTCACCTGGATGGGCTCGACGACGGCAAGTGCGACGCCGTCAGCGGTGACCGGGGCGGTGGAGGTGCGCGAGAGGTCTACCACCTGTGCGCCGTGACGCGCGCCCTCGGCCTGCTCGCCATAGGTGCCGATATCAGGAGTCGTGCCATACTGTGGCCAGATCATCTGCCCATCGGCGTTGTGACCATTCCCGTTGTGCTGGGCGCGCGCGACGGCTGCCTCACGCAGGGTCGGGGGCTCGTCAGGCAGCGCCGGCTCTTTGCTGATGATGCCGTTGGCCAGCCGCGCATTGGCGGCAGCGATTAGCTCATCATTCGCGCCGAGCTTCCCATGATGGGGTCCCTTGAACGAGAGCCCGCGCTGCACCAGCATGCGGTCCATCTCTTTGACGTCAAAGGCGCTACGGATGTACTCGATGGCATGCTCGTGGTCGAAGTTCTTGCACGAGAAGATGTCCATCGTGAAGTAATCGAGCTCGGGGAAGGTGTGAATGGCGATATGGCTCTCGGCAATCACCACGAGACCTGAGACGCCAGAATACGCTGGATCGGGGGCCTGATACTCGAACATGTATGGGCCGCCGATTTTGGTCATGCCAATCGCGTCGGGGTAGTCGTTGAGCACCTGCTCAACGAGATTGCGATCAGCGAGCTTACGCGTGTCACAACGCATGCCATCAATAATGAGATGTGGTCCGAACAATGCATGACTCCTTCAAGCGGCCAAGCCCGCTAACTGTTTCCGCTGTGGAAACAACCAATGTACCAGCTCAGGTAAGTGTCCACGAGGACGCCACGTGCGTGGTCGAGCCACCAGTGTGTCAAGTTCGTACTCATACAGTCCTCTTTCGGGCGCCGTGCGCTCTTGCGCTGATTCGAGGCGTCATATCGCTGACGCGGACGCGACTCGCGCGAGGGAAATCAGGAAGGCTGGCAGGGCGTAATAGTCGTGGGCCGGATATGTCGGGTCCCAGGCAATCGCCAGGAACTATACGCTTGATGGGCCTGAAAAGTCAAACGGTCCCACCGAGCCGTCCTGCTCCCGGTCAGGAGCGGAATCAGGCGTCCAGCGTGCGGCTGCCGATCAGGCATCCAGGGCGGCGAGGAAGCGCGCCAGATCGTCAGGGAGCGGCGAATCAAAGCTCAGCCACTCACCAGTGATGGGATGGGAAAATTCCAAGTGCGCCGCATGGAGGAAGTGACGCGGCGGCATGGGCGACTGAGCGCGGCCATAGGTGAGGTCGCCGACCACCGGGTGATGCAGGGCGGCGAGATGCACGCGAATCTGATGCGTGCGCCCGGTCTCCAGCTGGAGCTCGACCAGCGACCGGTGCGGCAGCTCACGCAGCACGCGAAACCGGGTGCGCGCCTCGCGGCCACCACGCGCGGGCACGACGATGCCCATGCGCTGCCGGTGCGTCTGGTCGCGGCCGATAGGCGCGTCGATCACTCCTTCATCATTGGGCAGGTGGCCCTCGACCAGCGCCAGATAGCGCTTTATCATGGTGTGTTCGCTCATCTGGCGTGTCAGCCGCGTGTGCGCCGCGGGCGTCTTCGCGATGATGAGCAGGCCCGAGGTGTCTTTGTCGAGCCGGTGGACGATGCCCGGTCGCGCGGCCTCACCGGACTCCGCAAGCCCCGGCACATGAGCCAGCAGGGCATTCACCAGCGTTCCCCGCTCGTGACCCGGCGCGGGATGCACGACCTGCCCGGCGGGCTTATCCAGCACGATGATGGCTTCGTCTTCATAAAGAATCGAGAGGGGAAGCGCTTCGGGCTCGGGCAGGTGGGCCGTGGGAGCGGAGTGCGCTTCCGCGCTGAGGGTGACGCGCTGCCCCGCTTCCAGCACCAGGCTCGATTTCACGGGCTTGCCATCCACCCGCACCTCGCCCGCGCGGATCACCTGCTGGGCGCGCGTGCGCGACAAATCGGGACGCATATGGGTGAGCGCGCGATCGAGACGCTGGCCCGCCAGCTCTTCAGTCACGACGTATTCAGTCTGCTCCATGTTTTGGGCTCTCGCCGTGCCTAGCGCCCACCGGGATCAGACACGGGCGTCGCCACGGGCTCCTTGGCGGTGGCCTCCACATCCGAGGGCACACCACTCCACAGCAGGAAGGCCAAGAGTGCCACGCCACACGTGATGCCCATGTCGGCTACATTGAAGACAGGGAAGTCGAAGCCGCCCAGGTGGAAGTGGATGAAATCCACCACGTAGCCCTGCCCGAGGCGATCCACCAGGTTCCCGAAGGCCCCACCCACCACGAGGCCAAAGGACGCCTTGAGCGGAAATGAGCCAGTCTCGCGCGAGCGCCAATAGAGCGTGCCAATCGCGATGAGCGCGACGGTGATGAAAAGGAATTGCAGCGCATTCCCTTGCAGCAGACTGAAAGCGACGCCACGATTCTGCACATAGGTGAGCTCGAGCACTGAGCCGACCAGCGGAATCGGCGGATGCTTCGTGTAGGGCTCTGGATCCACGAAAAAGCGTACGATCCAGTGTTTGGTGAGCTGGTCGAGCACGATGACCAGCGCGCCGATGCCAAGCATGACCGCGTCACGCCGTCTAGATTCCGTCATGGCCCCACTCATTCATTCGCGCCAGCGAGACTATCCACCCCACTGCCGCCCTGGCTGTCAAGATCCCACGGCGCTGATTATCTCACGATCGGCGGCGCTGCGCGCGCAGGCGCTCGTGGATGTCGTCATACTCGCCGGTCACGGTCTTGTGGGCGCGAGCTTCCTCGCGAACCGCCGCGTTGGCGTCTTTGCGCTCCTTACGGGTCTGATGCGCGGCTGTGGCAGCGGTCGTGGGCGGTGCGGCAGCCGTGCGCCGTGGCGCCGTGGACCCCGGCAGGATGTCGTAGCGCCGCAGCAGCCACCAATAGCCCAGGAAGCCAACGGTGAGCAGGATGAAGTAGAGGTTGAGGAAGCCCAGGAAGCCGCCTGTCCCAAACGGGTACGTCCTTGTCAGCGCCTTGTTGAGCGAGGCGTCAATGAACAGGAGCAAGAACTGCCAAGCGTAGACGCCGACCAGAAGCACGAGGAAGCCCCGCAAGAGCTTGCCCATGCTGGGTGGCTTGGCGCCTGCCGTTCCAGGGCGGTTGGCCCCGGCGCTAGTCGCGGGCGTTGCCACGTTACGCGGCGGGGGCGTGAGCGCGGACCTCACGCGCTGAGTGATGCCCGCGAACCGTGTCGCGAGGGAGGTCTGTGGCGTTTCGTTATCTGCCATGCTTTGTCGTTCCAGTCTGAGGGGAAGTCAAGTCACTGCCGACTAGTATACGCCTGAATGGGGCCCCCGGTCAGCCCACGGCGACCATCCGCCTGCCGCGCTACGACCGGCCAGGGGTCGCTTTGCCATAGGAAGCTCCCGCGTCGATGGCCGCATTGACGAGGTTGTCACGCGCATTCCAGAGCGCGGGCCAGAGCAGGTCGTGCAGGGTGCGCTCGAGCGCCTCCATGGGCATCCCGCCGGTGCCGGTGGACTTCAAGCCCACGTGGCGCTGAGCGAGCTTGAGATGCTGCGCGCGGAAGAGGTGGAAGATCTCGTCGAAGTCGGTCAGCGCCTCGGCACACTCATAGAGCGCCAGGTGCGCGGCCGGGTCGGCATACACGCCATTGACTGTCGTCCCCGCTTTAGCTACCGCACCCTCGAAGGCGTCCCACAGGCGTGGGGCCTGCCGCAAGATCATCCGCCATCCCGGCGACTCACCACCGCTGCCATCTTCCAACCCCTTGCGAATCTCGAGAAAATCAACCGGCGCGACGAACTCGAGCTGGCGCAATGCTGCCATCACCACGTGCTGAGCGTCCACCGCTCGGCGAATGAGACGTGCCGCACCGAGAAACTCGCCCGCGGCCAGGTCGTCCATGGCGCGAGTAAAGAGCTCGCCGGTCAGCTTCCACCACAGCTCGAAGGTCTGATGCACCACCTGAAACGCCAGCTCATCAGGATGCAGCCGCTCGCCGGGCGCTTTCTGCAGGGCCAGCAGCTCTCTGGTGTGCAGATAGCGCTCATAGACGGTCGTTGGCTGCGTTTTCGGGGTCGTATCGGTGCTCATGGCGGCTCTGCCTTTACCCATTGGTGGACGAGCAGCCCTCGTGGCTACTCCCTAGCAGTATACGCCTGCCCTGGCGTGTGCCGCACCACACGCCCATCTTGGAGCACAGCCTCGCCGCGCTCGAGCAGCGCCTTGAGCTTCATCAGGTTTTCCGCCACCGCCGCCTGCACACGCGAGGTCGCCAGGCGTGTCAGCACGCCGGGCAGCGGCGCCTTGGGCCACAGCTCCCAGGTATCCGTGAGGTGGGTGCCCTCTGGCGTCTCGGCAAAGGTAAAGCGTATCGTGAGTGGCAGGCTAGGCCGCAGAAGCCTGATGGCGACGCGCCGATCTGGCTCATAGTCGGTGATCTGGAGCTGCTGCGTATCCGTCTTGCGTCGCTGCGCATAGCGCGTGCCCACTCCCACCCGCCCGCTCGACTCCTGCGCAGTCTCCTCGATGTAGTAGTTCCACAATGGCATATGCGTGAAATCTGCGACGAAGGCAAATACCTCACTCACCGGACGCCGAATCAGCACTTGATTGTCAAAGCGCATCGTGTCGCCCCTTTCGCGTCTGGCCGTGGCGGCCTGTGCGCCGCGCGAGCGCGTTGCCCGCGGGGCGGCCCTCGATATAGCGCCAGAACATCGCCAAGACATCCTCAACCGGGGCATCGCCGAGAATCCGCATGATCTGCTCATCCATCGCGGCCTCGATGACGACTACTTGCCGCGCCCGCTCCTGCCCGAGCTCGGTGAGAGTGAGCGTCACTGCCCGCCCATCGAGCGGCGAGGGCACACGCTCGACCAGCCCGGCGTTCACCAGACCGTTGACGAGACGGCTAGGGCTGCCCGTCTCACAGACGAGCAAGCCGCCTAGCTCCCCCAGCGAGATCGGCTGATAGTCCTGGAGGATCCTCAAAACCTCGGCCTGTGACGCCGTGAGGCTCAACGGTCGCAGTGCCTCCGTGAAGTAGCGATTTCCCTCACGCTGCACCGCGAGCATGAGATACCGCACTTCCTCAGCGAGTCGCATGCGGTGCCTCCTCAGCGGAGGGCGTGGCCGGGCAGACCTCGCGCTCTGCCAGCCGGCGCGCGGCATCTGGATCATGCGACGGCAGATAGACTGTCGGTGTGGACGCGCAATAGGCTTTCATCCGCCGCAGCGTGGCCCGTGCGGCGCGCTCATCTGGCGACACCCCGTCTATCTTTTGGCGCAGCATGAGATCTTGCGAGTAGGAGACATCGCCCGCGAGCGCCAGGGTCAGCTCGCCATCGCGCACCAGCACAGACGTGTGGCCGGCGGAATGGCCGTTGGTGGGCACGAGCAGCACCACGTCTCCGCCTCGCGTGAGGGCATGGCTGACAGGGAACGGCCCCACCGCCTGAGACTGGAAATCGAGCAGCTCAGGCGCCAGCCATGACGGCCAGTGCTGCGGCTGGTAGCCACGTGCCATGCCGGCGAATCCCCGTGCCACCTCATACTCTTTACGCGCGACGAGAACGCGTGCCCTGGGGAAGTGGTGTAACCCGCCCGCGTGATCCGTGTGCAGGTGTGTCAGCACGACCCAGCGCACATCGTCAGGCGAGAGCCCCAGACGCCGCAGCCCAGGACCGATCTCGTCGTCGGGGGTGAGCGACTCACGCACCGCGAGCCGGAACGCGGGATGCCAGGCAGGGAAATACCCTGGCTGCGCCGCCTGCGCCGTCTCACCAGTATCCACCACGATCAGCCCCTCGGGATGCTCGATCACCCATGCGTAGATCGGGAGCGGCTCGGTCCACGTCGGGCCGAGGATCGCCCGGAGATTGCGTGCCAGGCCATGGCCCACTCCCTCGGGCCAGCGCGCTTTCAGCCGCACCGTTCCGGTCTGCACCATATGCACTCGCATTGCCATCGCCTCTTTCTCATTTCCATGACACATCATCTATGATGCATCATCAATGATACGTCATATAATCTTAACGCGTCAAGGGCATCTATATTTGCTGGGCCGTTGCCGGTATGCGCCTACAGGGTCGAGGCGGGATCCAGGTCGAGCGCCCAGCCCTGCACATCGTCGGCATCCAGCGCACGCAGCAGCGGCAGGGGGTCCTCGGCGCGAAGGATGAGCTGCCAGCGATAGCGCTCGCGCATGCGCTCTGGGAAGGCCGGGGCGGGCCCGACGACATCCGCCTGCGTGAGGCCGCGCTCGCGGATCAGCCGCTCGATGGTGGCCGAGAGAGCCAGTGCGCTCACCTGGGCGACGTGGCGGTCGCGGTGCTCGAAGAGCAGCTTCGCAAAGCGGCGGAATGGCGGATAGCCGAAGCGCTCACGAGCGGCCAGCTCCGCCTCGACGAAGGTGGCATAGTCATGCTTGGCTGCCGCCTGCACACAGAAGTGCTCCGGGTTGAATGTCTGGAGGAGCACGCGGCCCGGTAGCTCGCCACGGCCGGCGCGTCCTGAGACCTGGGTGAGCAGCGCGAAGGCACGCTCGGCGGCGCGAAAGTCTGGCAAAAAGAGGGCGGTATCTGCCGAGATGATGCCGACGAGGGTCACATTAGGCACATCCAGCCCCTTGGCGATCATCTGGGTGCCCACCAGCACATCGGCGCGGTGTGTCGCGAAGGCATGCAGGAGCTCCTCATGCGCGACGCGGGTGCGCGCCGTGTCGCGATCCCACCGGATCACTCGCGCATCGGGAAAGAGCTGCTTGACGCTCGATTCCACCTTCTCTGTGCCGATGCCAAAGTAGCGGATGTTCCCGCTCCAGCAGACGGGACATGTCGCCGGCACCGGTCTGGTCTGGCCACAATAGTGGCACAGCAGTGTCGCCTCAGTGGCATGGTAGGTCATCGCCACATCGCAGCGCTCGCACTTAGCCACATAGCCACAGTCCCGGCAGACCACGAGCCCGGCGGTTCCACGACGGTTCAGGAACAGGATCGCCTGCTCGCCCGCCTTGAGCGTGGCATCCAATGCCTGATGCAGCGTCTCACTCAGGATGCTCGTGTTGCCGGCGCGCAGCTCGGCTCGCAGGTCAATGACGCTCACCTCCGGCAGTGCAGGCGCGGACCCTGCCACTGGCGCACGCTCCGGCAGCTCCAGCAGGGTGAATTGCCCCCCATGCGTCCTCGCGTACGACTCGACCGATGGCGTAGCGCTACCCATCACCACTGACGCGCCCCACAGCGCACCAAGGCGCACGGCTACCTCACGGGCGTGGTAGGTGGGTGCCAGTCGCTCTTCCTTGTATGAGCTTTCATGCTCCTCGTCCAGGATGACGAGGCCCAGATCTTCGACCGGCGCGAAGATGGCGGAGCGCGAGCCCACGACGATGCTGACCTCGCCAGACCGAATGCGCCGCCATTCATCCTGCCGCTCGGCCAGGGTCAGCGCGCTGTGCAGCACAGCTACCTGGCCGGGAAACCTGCCCCCGATGCGTGCCATGGTCTGCGGGGTAAGTGCAATCTCCGGCACCAGCAGGATGGCGCGCTTGCCTGCCTCGAGCGTGGCGGCGAGCGCCTGCAGATAGACCTCGGTCTTCCCGCTGCCGGTGATGCCGTGCAGCACGAAGGCGTGCTCGCGCGCACGCTCCGATGGCCCGGCCACGATGGCCGCGAGGGCCGCCGCCTGCGCTGGTGTCAGCGGAAGCGCTTGCGTCTGGGCATAGTCACGACCCAGATGGGGATCGTTGCGTCGGGCCACCTCGGCCACCATCACGAGGCCGCCAGAGGCTAGCATCGCCAGTGCGGCAGGCGTTATCCGCGTGAGCCGGCGCAGCTCCTCGGCCCTCCAGCCAGCATCGCCGGCGCGCTCCAGCGCTTCGAGGGTGGCGAGCTGCCTGAGGATGCGCTCACTGTCGCGAGTGTGCCCGGCCTGGGCGTCCAGCCGCGCCCGCGCCTGGGCACGCCACGCGGCCACCGTCTCAGCATCCGCGACGAGGCGCACCCTCCGCTCGGTGCGGTCACGGCGAAACGAGTCTGGCAGCGCGAGCTCCGCACTCAGTGTCCCCTGCGCGACCAGCCCACGCAGCACGTCGCGCCCACGTCTGACGCCGAGCGCGCGGAGCACCTGTGCGCGGTCCACCCCGCCGGGCTGGGCGGCCATGGCGAGCACGACCCCCGCCTCGCGGCTCGCGAGGGGGGCGGCGATGTCCTCACGCACGGCAGCATGGAGCATGGTGCGCACGCTGCGTAGCAGCCCCGGCGGCATGAAGAGCCGCACCGCGGCGGGAAGCGGCGCGGCATAGTAGTCCGCAAGCCACTGAGCCAGTGTGCGCTGTTCTGGCCCCATGAGCGACTCATCGAGGAGAACGGCGAGCACCTCGCGGAGAGTGCGGCGGGGACCGGCGGCGTCGAGCTCGTCGCTGGCATCCACCGCCCAGACGACCCCGGCGGCCGTCTTATCGCCGAAGGGAACCGCGACGAGGAAGCCCGGCGCAATGCGCGAGGCGAGACGAGCTGGCACGGAATAGGTGTGGAGAGCGACCGCCGGAGCCAGCGGAACCATGGCGCGTGGGATCACGATCTCGGCGCGCATGGGCTTCCTCCACTTCTATGCGATATTATGACGAAGCAGCCCAGCATGCCACAACGCATCATGCCACCGCCACCTGTGAGGACCCCGTGCCAGACGATATCTTCGCCCCCCTGGGGCTCGACCCCGCCTCGGTGGTTCGCACCGAGCGCATCGAGGGCGGCATCGGCGATGGGAGCCTGCTGCGCGTCACCCTGGCCCATACGATGCCAGGCGGTGGCACGCTGTGGCATGAGAGGCGCGTCATCAAGCGGCTGACGCCACGCCGTGGCTGGCTGGGTGCGGCCTCTGATGACGCACGAATGCGCGAGCTGCGGCTGTGGGAATCGCGTCTGCTGGCACGGCTGCCTCTCTTCGCCACGACCGGG
>DASWAC010000644.1:0-2444 GCA_036391335.1 Ktedonobacterales bacterium | reverse complement strand
AACCCGTCAAAGTCACCATCACCTATTGCGCCGAGTGTGGCTATGAGCCGCAAACACTGGCCCTGGCGAACGCGCTGATGCGTGAGTTTCGCCACGAGCTGTCTGAGATCGAGATCATTCCCTGGGAAGAGGGCACGTTCGACGTCCAGGTCGCGGGCGAGCTGGTGCACTCCATGGCGCGCGAGGGCGGCTTCCCCGAGCATGAGACCATCATTGCCGCCGTAAAGCGGCATCAGTAAGCTAGGAGCGCTCCCTAGCTACCATGCCATCCTGGGGGGTCGCTTGACGTGTTTCCCCGCTGAGCCGCTACAATGTCCAGGCCCGCACGGATGCGGCAAAACCTGGAACACTCTAGCGAAAGACGTGGTGCATCATGCCCCGACGGCACAGCAAGGCAGGCGAGTCCACGGGTGAGCGGCGAGCCTTCGGCAAGGGAGGCCGGGGCGCTGCTCAGCCACTCGGAGCCGTCGCCACCTGGGGCGAGATCGAAGCCGTGCCCGCCGGCGCTCGTGAGCGCCACGCCCGGCCCGAGCCGCTGACCATCCAGCGAGGAACCGTCGTCGAGGCTGATCCACCGACCACGCGCGAGGTGGTTTCCCCGGGAGCTGCGCCACGCCCGGCGACAGGGGCCCAGCGCCAGCTGGAGAACCTCGACGTGATGACCGTGGCCATCGAGCAGTCCATCCACATGCGCGCGATGCGACCTCCCAAGCGCAAGAGCTTTGTCCAGCGGACACGTATCACGGCGCGCAAGGCCACGATCTATGGCTTGCGCATCGTCGCGGGCCTGGCGCTCATCTACCTCGTGATGAGTGGCACACACGGCGTGATGGCCCTGCCGCCTGACATGCGTGTGATGCACGGCAACGCGGCGGATATCGGGACGGCGCCCCTGTCGGCGAGCGCCGCGACGAACGCGGCAAAGGCGGATTCCGGCCCGCAGGTCAACATGAGCGACGTGACTTCACGGGTGCAGGCTTTCACCCAGATGCGCCGGTCGGACCTCTATGACAATGTTGACCAGTTCAATGCCTGGGGCGGCTCGGCCTGCAGCGCCGCGGTGACGGCGGAGATCCTCACGGCATATGGCGCGCGCGACGCCACCATCGGGCATATCATCGACGCGATGGGCGATGACATCTCGCTGCAGTGGGGCCTCGAAACCTACGACGGCTTCCAGCGCGCCGCCAGCGCCTATGGCTTCCGCGCCGACCTCTATGTGGATCACCCGCTGACCTACAACCAGATGAAGTACCTGACCAATACGCTGCACATTCCGGTCATCGTGAACGTGCGCGCTACCAGCGGCTATTACCACTATCTCAGCGGCGGCCACTTCCTGGTGATGACGGGCGGCGACAACAGCAACATCCAGCTGGTGGACTCCTCGCTCTACTACATCAAGTCGCTCTCCCTCGGCACCTTCGACTGGATGTTCCGCAACCGCACGGCGGTGATCGTGCCCAAGGACTACCACTACACCCTGCCCAACAGCTAGGATGAGAGCCAGCGCGCTGCCACCAGGGGTGAGGCGCTTGCTCCACGAGCGGGCAGCGTGCAGGGCGTGCCGCTCCACGGCTATACTGCAAGGAGAGCAGTTGACCGGTCATGCGAGAGGAGCGCCAGATGAGTCCTGTGGATCCCGAGATATTCAAAGCCTACGACGTGCGCGGCATCTATCCCGATGAGCTGAATGAAGACACCGCCTATCTGGTGGGCCGCGCCTTCGTGCACTACCTGGGCGTGAGTCAGGTCGCCGTGGGTCGTGACATGCGCATCTCATCACCGGCCATCGCGGCGGCGGCCATGCGCGGCATCACCGAGCAAGGCGCAGATGCTATCGAGCTGGGCATGACCACAACGGATGAGCTCTATTTCGCCGTGGGCAAGTTTGGCTATCCCGCCGGAATCATGATCACGGCCTCGCACAACCCGGGCAACTATAACGGGATCAAGATGTGTCGCGCCGAGGCCGTGCCCATCTCGTCCGAGACCGGCGGCGACGCCATTCGTGACCTTGTGGTCGCAGGCAAATTCGAGGCGCCCCCCCAGCCTGGCAAGATCATCACGCGCGACGTGACCGACGACTTCATCGCGCACTGCCTCTCGTTCGTGGATGTCAGCAAGATTCACCCACTCAAGGTCGCCGCCGACGCCGGGAATGGCATGGCGGGGATGATCCTGCCGCGTGTCTTCAAGCATCTGCCCTGCACTCTCGTCCCGCTCTACTTCGAGCTGGATGGCACCTTCCCGAATCATCCGGCCAGCCCGATCGAGCCAGAAAACACCGCCGAGCTGCGCAAGGTCGTGCCTGAGCAACACTGCGATCTCGGCGTGGCCTTCGACGGTGACGCCGACCGGATGTTTTTGGTGGATGAGCTCGGCGACCTGATTGGCGGTGACATCACCACCGCGATGGTCGCGCGCAGCATCCTGCGGCGGTA
>DASWAC010000643.1:0-1690 GCA_036391335.1 Ktedonobacterales bacterium | reverse complement strand
ACGTTGATGCGGGTGAGCCCAGCGCTTGCTAGCGGCTCGGCCAGGCGCGGCAGCAGCACGCCATTCGTCGTGAGGCTCACACTACGCAGCTGGGGAATGCGCGCGAGCATGCTGACAAGGTCTGGCACATCGCGCCGGACGAGTGGCTCGCCACCCGTTAGCCTCACCTGCTCGATGCCGATCTCGGCGGCGATGCGCACCAACCGCGTGATCTCCTCATAGCTCAGGATTTCCGCACGCCCAAGCCATGGCAGCCCTTCCGCCGGCATGCAATAGACGCAGCGGAAGTTGCATTTGTCTGTCACCGAGATGCGCAGACTCTTGATGCGCCGGCCATAGCTGTCTGTGAGCGGGCCATCATTGGGGATGTGCGCCCACTCATCTGGGTCCAGCGGCCTCAGGCGCTCGCTGGTCGCGTGCCCGGCAAGGGGAAGGGCGCGGTCTCGGTCTGACATGGTGAGCACATCCTGAGGCTAGGTGAGATCTCTGTGTGGAGAACTATAGCACCACGGGGTATGGCAGGTCAGCGTATCACCTGCCCCGGCTCGACGGCGAGCACCTCGACCCCCGCAAGGCCAATGCGCTGGAGCTCATCGCGCAGGGCGGCTGGCGTGCCCGAGAGCACCGGGAAGGTGCCAAAATGCCCGGGAATGACGGCCTTCACGCCGAGCAGCTTGGCGGCCAGAGCGGCTTCACGTGGGCCCATGGTGTAGAAGTCGCCAATGGGGAGGATGGCGATCTCTGGCTCGTAGAGCTCGGCAATCAGCCGCATGTCGCCAAAGATGTTGGTGTCGCCCGCGGCGTAGATGACGGGAGCCTCGGGGAAGCGGATGACGTAGCCGCCAGCCTCGCCGCCATAGATCAGCCGATCGCCGTCGCTGATCGCGCTGCTATGATCTGCATGCACCATGGTGACACTGGCGCCAGCGGCGGTGATGGTCCCTCCCTTGTTCATGCCGACGAGGTTCGTGACCTTCTTGCCTTCCAGCCAATCGCAAAGCTCGAAGTTGCCTACCACCTGGGCTGGCTGGGTGCGGGTGATCACCGGCAGCACATCGCCGATATGGTCCCCGTGGCCGTGCGTCAGCAGGATGGCGTCGAGCTTCCCGAGCTGATGCTGCGAAGGCGGACAGGCCGGATTCGTATCTACCCAGGCGTCCACTAAGAGCGATGTGTTCTGTGGCGAGTCAATGCGAAAAGTGCCATGACCGAGCCAGGTGATGCGCAAGCCTCGTAGATCCATTGGAAGCTCCTCTCTTGAGATGCCTGGGACACCATCGTAGGCGACGCTGTGGTTGTCCCACTTGCTATGCTAGCACTGATGAATGAATAAAGGCAGGGCGGCAGTGAACACGAGCGTGACGATGGCTGGTGTGGACGCGACCGAGAGGCGCATCAGACTGGTAGTGAGCGATATTGATGGGACACTGCTCGGTCCCTCGGGAGTGCCAACACCACGCACGTCGAGCGCGTTGCGACGGGTGCGCAGCGCCGGGGTGACCGTGGCGCTGGCCACCGCCCGCCGATGGACCGGTGGGGTGCCCGCCGCGGCGGCACTCGGCATCGAAGGTCCGCTCATCCTCTATGATGGTGCGCTGGTGCGCTCGTATCCCGACGGCGAGGTCATCACGCATGAGGCTATGGATCGCGACCATGTGGCGGAAGCTTGCCGGGCGCTGGCTGCGGGCGG
>DASWAC010000642.1:0-1572 GCA_036391335.1 Ktedonobacterales bacterium | reverse complement strand
AGAACAGAGCGCCCGGAGCGGGAAGTTCCGCCAGGTCATCGCCGGGCCACCAAGGACCAGCCGCTGAGCCCCTTTCCTGACTTCGTGCAACGTGACGTGTTCTCGTTCATGCCCGTGATCTCTTCCATCTGCCTGGCGAGTTTCGAAACCACCTCTAGTGACAGGCTTTCCCCCCACCGCAAGGAGCCACACCGTGAGCGAGCATGATCCCTGGGGCACATGGCAGACGGTCACAGTGAGTGGGCTCCAGCTACGCTATGGGGAGCGTGGCGATGGAGTGCCAGTCATCTTCATCCATGGCGGGGGCGCCACCGACGCCCGCACATGGGGCCCGCAGCTCGATCCCTTCGCCGAGCGGCATCACGTCATCTGCTATAGCCAGCGCTACCACTACCCCAACACCGCCGTCGCGGGATATCCAGGCCTCAATGACACGCAGGCCCATGCCGGCGATCTCTTGGGCATCATCCAGGCGCTCGGGCTGCCTCCTGCCCATCTGGTCACGACATCCTATGGCGGCAATATCGCCTTGCTCCTCGCCCTTCGGCATCCCGAGGTCGTGCGGTCGCTGGCACTGAGCGAGCCCGGCCTCTTGCACTGGCTCATCGACTTGCCGCCGGACGGGCCAGCCCTCTATGCCGCATGGGTGCGCGATGCCACCGCGATCCGTGAGGTGGCGCTGACCGGGAACCCCGAGCGGACGGCCCGCGCCTTCGCCGATGTCGTGATGGCTCCGGGGGCCTTCGAGAAGCTGCCGCCTCCCGCTCAGGCGCGCATGCGCGACAACGCGCCACTGTTGAGCGTCCCGTTCGTCCCCACCGTGGATACCGAGCTATTTTCACCGGTGATGGCGCACTCCATCCAGACACCGACGCTTCTGCTCACAGGGGAGCGCAGCCCACGCATGTTCCTCATGGTTGCGGATGAGCTATCACGGGCACTGCCACAGGTGGACCGGGTCGAGATTGCCAGCGCGTCGCACCTGCTGCATGGCATGAATCCCGGCGATTACAACACCGCCGTGCTCGCCTGGCTGGCCCGGCACTGACTATGAAGGCAACGCAAAAGGCCGGCATCCTCGTGGGATCCCGGCCTCGATGCTGGTCGCGCGCTAGAAGCTGATCTCGTCGGAGAGATAGCGGGTCCACAACAGGACCACACCGAGCCCGCCGACCAGCGCGAAGAATGCCACCGCGCCGCCAATGCTTTCCTGGCGCAGGTTGAAGAAGAGGGTGAGCGCCAGCCAGAAGACGGTGGCCGACGCGGCCAGCCCCAGCTTGGTGGCCTCGGTGGGAGCCTTCCAGAAGAGCTGGACGAGCAGCCAGAGGCCCAGGAAGGCGCCGATGATGCCATAATGGATGGCACCGGCCTGCACCACATCAAACGGAGTGCTCGGCCCGGCGAGGCTCTCTGTGGAAAGGAACGGCAGGTTCAGCGCGAGGACGGCGATCAGGGCCAGCGCAATGCTCACCAGCGGCTTGGCAGAGCGGGAAGTCACCATGGCTGGATGCTAACCTTTCGTGATGCGGGCCAGCCCGCGCGGGAGTATGCTTCAGTGGCGATAGGCTATGA
>DASWAC010000641.1:0-3036 GCA_036391335.1 Ktedonobacterales bacterium | reverse complement strand
AATCCGTCCGCCTTGAAGGCGCACTGTGAATCGTTGGGCCAGCCGGCATCGGTGGCGGTGAGCGCCGAATGGTAGACCACCTTCGTCGCTACCGTTGGGGTGCCTGCGCTCACGGTGGGCACGTGCGTCGTCTTTTTGCCTACGCTCGACCCCAACGCATAGAGGCCCGCGCCCAGGGCGACACAGAGCAGCAGCACTCCCCCGGCGATGCCGAGGATCAGCGGCACGCGGCTCCCACGCCGGCTGGGCGGCGGTGGCATGCCCGGCTGGGCATAGGGTATCCCTGGTGGCAGTGTCCCGGTGGGCGGATAGGCCTGGGCCGGCTGGCCATAGGGAGTCGCCGGATAGGGAGGCTGCTCGACACTCGGCAGGAGATTCGTGGGCTGGTCGGCGCTCGGCACGAGATAGGTGGGCTGCGGCTGCCCCGGCTGTGGTGGGAGCATAGGCTGGCTATACGCCGGCTGGCCATGCGTGGGGGGACTCGTTGGTGTCTCACCACCTTGCTGCCAGGGCTGCTGCGGGTTCGGCGCGCCAGTCGGATAGCCCATGCTCTATTCATCCTTTCAGCCATGAAGTGCTCGGGGGCGTGCGTGGTGGGCGACTTGGATGTCAGGTAGCTGGCCCGCCATGCGCCACCCTAGTATACACATCGGCGCACTGAGGGCGCTAGCTATGGCCAGTCGCGGGCCGTGGGCACAGGGTGAGACGCCTCAGGCAGGTGGCAGCGTCGCCAGGAGCGAATGCACGATGCTCCCGGTCAGCCCCCAGATGCGATACGCGCCCACATCGTAGAAATTCACGACGTGCGCCTCACCGTTGCACCGCCAGATCTCGTCGTGAAAAGCGGTGGGGTCCGCGATGGCGCGCAGCGGCAGGTGGATGATCTCGGCCACCTCGGCGGGATTCGGCGCGAGCGCGGGGCGTCCCTCGCCGAGCCAGCCCATATAGGGCTGCACCAGGTTATTGCTCACCGCGGCATAGAGCGGGGGCAGCGCGCCGATCGCGGTGACGCCGGCCTGCGGCAGGGCGACCTCTTCCTCGGCCTCGCGCAGAGCGGTTTCCCACAGGGTCGCGTCGGTGGCGTCCCTCTGGCCGCCGGGGAAGGATATCTGGCCGCTGTGCGAGCGCAAGGTCTCGGTGCGGCGCGTGAAGATGAGCCAGGGCTCGCCATTGATGGCGTAAAGGGGCGCCAGCACCGCTGCCACGCGTGCGCTGGCAGGCCCGGCCGCCGCCGCATCAGGCACATCGGCGGGCAGGGTCGCCCTGAGATAGTGCATCAGCAGCCCTGCATCATGCAGCGCCTGGGTGCGCGTCAAGGCGCTGGGCGCACTCGCACCAGTGTGACCATCGTGTGTCATTGGGTCGTTCCAGTAATGAGGGTAAGGGCATATCGCGCGAACATTGGCGAATCGCTTGACAAGGGCTTGCGTTTTGCGATGCTCTCTGGTATACTACCCGCCTGAGGTGAGGGCAGACAACACGCAACGGAGACACCACGTCATAGCGCGCATCGCAGCCACGGAATCCAGTTGGCTCCTGGTGTCATCCCATATTGACGCACCTCAGACGCTGCCCTTCCCTCAACGCCCACGCGCACAGATCACCACTCGCGCGCCCGCGCGCCGGCCAGTGCATCACTGCTGGTCACGACGCCCGCGCCGCACGCTGGCACACGCTCGTGGAGCCTACTAAAGGGGGTGGCAACACGTCGCGCCACAGCAAACCCTTGCGCATCGCGCATTGGGCACGCGCGCGTCGCACACCAGAGCCAGCAGCCAAGCACGTTGCAGCGTGGGTCGTGGCCCCATGGCAAAAGCCACAGCGAAACATCATCGGCGTTGCCACATGGGCGCGCACGTAGTTCAAGAAGAAAACCTGGTCCCTCGGCGAATGGAGTGCAAGACCTCCAGGGGCGGGACCACGGGAGCGGTGAGATGTCCGATCAGTATTTTATGGATGACAAGCCCGATATGTCCGCGATGGAGGAGCTCCTCCAGGGGGACAGCGAGGGTCAGGTCAAGAGTGTGAAGCGTGGCGATGTCGTCGAGGGCGTCGTCGCGCATGTTGATGCTGAGGAAGTCCTCGTTGACATTGGCCTCAAGAGTGAGGGTGTGCTCTCAACGAAGGAGCTCAGTGCCGCGGGCTATGCCTCGCCAGAGGAGCTCAACATCGGCGATATGGTGCTGGTCTATGTCGTCCAGCCCGATTCTGCCGAGGGGCACCCCATCGTCTCGATCAAGAAGGCTCGCCAAGAGAAGCAGTGGCGCGCCGCGGCTGAGCAGGCGGATCGTGGCGAGATCATCGAGGCGGAGGTCATTGACCACAATAAGGGTGGCCTCATCGTCAACCTCGAAGGCATTCGCGGCTTCGTGCCGATTAGCCAGATCCTCAACCTGCGCCGGGATGAGACGGTGGATAGCGCCGAGACGCAGAACAAGCTGCAGGCGATGGTCGGGCGGAAGCTGCAGCTCAAGATCATCGAGATCAACCGCAACCGCAACCGCTTGATCCTCTCCGAGCGCCTGGCCGTGCAAGAATATCGCGCGCGCCGCCGTGAGGAGCTGCTCAACGAGCTGCAGGTCAACGAGGTCCGCAAGGGCGTCGTGAGCAATATCGCCAACTTCGGCGCCTTCGTTGATATCGGCGGCACCGACGGCCTGGTGCACATCAGCCAGCTCGCCTGGAGCCGCGTGAACCATCCCAGCGAAGTGCTGAAGGTGGGCCAGGAAGTCGAAGTGCAGGTGCTCTCGATCGACCGCGAGAAGAAGAAGATCGCACTCTCGATCAAGCGTGCCGAGGTCGACCCCTGGACGACCGTGGCGCAGCGCTATAGCATCGGGCAGGTGGTGCAGGGCACGATCACCAAGATCGCCACCTTTGGCGCCTTTGCCCGCATCGAGGATGGCGTGGAAGGGCTCATCCACGTCTCGGAGATGCCCGCCGGCACCACGGACCCCAAGACCGTGCTGCAGGAGGGTGAAGAGGTCACCGTGCGCATCCTGCGCATCGACCCCGAGCGCCGCCGCCTGGGCCTTT
>DASWAC010000640.1:0-2912 GCA_036391335.1 Ktedonobacterales bacterium | reverse complement strand
TCAGCCGGCTATCTGCGGCGAAATCGGCCAAGAAAACCGCGAGTCTGAGGCTCCTCAGGCTCCTCATCCCATTCGCCATAGTCTTCGCCCTGATCGTTATAGCCGCCCTGATACCCCTGCTGCTGACGACCACCACCCCAGCCGCCACGTTGCGGGGCGGCAGCCTGATGCCGGGAGGACGCGCCGTTTCCGTTCCCAGCGTTGAGCCATTGCGGCAGCTCGCCGGTTGGCAGAGGATGCTCCGGCTGGTGCCACTGGTCCTGCGGGGCGGGTGGCATGCCCGGCTGATCTTGCCGCAGCCATTCAGGGAGGTCAGCGCCGTTCGTGCCCATGCCGTTGACCTGAGCGATGACGCGGTCCGTCAGCCACTCACTGTTAGCGGCCGGTTGGCGGGATCCCATCTGCGGCATTGGCTCGGGCTGCGCAGCCTGGGGCTGCAGCCATGCGGGCAGCGCCGAGGGATCGATGCCGCCGGGCTGTTGCGCTGCCATGGGTGCGGGAGCCGGTGCGGCAAATTGAGGATCCGGCGGCGGAATCGGCCCACCGTTGACCACCTGAGAGAGCCATGAGGGAAGCGCTTCCTCGCCCGGCTGGACGGCTGGGTTGATAGCTTGCGACGGCACGCCACCCCAGCCCGGTGTCGCGCCCATGCCAGGGGCGACTGTCGAGACGTCAGGATTATTGCGCAGCCACTGTGGCAACGCCGATTCATCGATCAGGGCGGAGGCGGGCATGCCTCCGCTGTTGTTGGTGGCAGGTCGCGCCACGTTTGAGTTGATCCACCCGGGCACCGCGCGATTGTCAATGAGCGACTCGGCGCTCATGCTGCCCGGCGCGACTGGCGCTTGCTGATATCCCTGGCCGGCCGGCGGCATCTGCTGCGGGGCATACGCGCCTGGCGCGACGGAGCCGCTATAGCTAGGGCCGCCACCATACGCGGGCGCGTTGCCATAGGCCGGGGCACCGCCATACGCGGGCGGATTGCCATAGGCCGGGGCGTTGCCGTAGGCCGGGGCGCCGCCATAGCCAGACTGTGCGGCGCCCTGACGCATCCACTCAGGCAGCCCGGATTCGTCGAAGATCTGTGAGGCGGGTGGCTGCCCCCACTGTGACGCGGGATTCGGATAGGGTCCTTGGGGTGCGATCTGCGACGGGCCGCCCCATTGGGAGGCTGGCGCGCCCCACTGGCTCGCCCCACCTGGATTTCCCCACTGTGACGGGGGATTGGGCGCGCCTGGATAGGCTTGGGGGAACGCAGGCCATGCGGCCTGAGATGGCTGACCTGGCCACACCTGCGATGCAGGGGCGTAGCTCTGCTGGAATGGGAGTCCACATTGGTGGCAGACTAGGGCGTCCGGTCGCACGCTCGTGCCGCATCGTGGGCAGGTTGCCACGGGTCCTCCTTCCGGGCGCAAAGCACCGGCCTGCGCCATTGGTGTGAATGAGAGAGAAGGGCTGTTCTTCCCTGACATGCCACGATCTCGTCTCTTGAGACGTCGCTAGTGTATCACCCCGCAAATGCTGTGGCAACATAGAGAGAGTGATGGGAAGTGGCCATCATGGCCGTGTCACTTTCAAGTACGGCTGGGGCAGCGCCACGGTGGCACTCGAGCAGGAGAGGAGACATGGATGAGTGAGAAGCCAGCACTGTGGGAGACCCTCGCGTGGGGGGCGCTTTCCGGCGTCGCCGCGTCGGGGGCGTACGCGGCCGAGATGTCAGTGGATATTGCCGTGACCGGGAACGGACTCGATGATGTGCAGCTCATGCAAGGGCTTTTTACCGGCCAGAAGCGGCAGGTGCCTGTGGCCGGAATGATAGGGCATCTGGCCAATGGCGCGGCGCTTGGCATGGTCTATGCGCTGGTGCGACGCTGGCTGCCAGGACCCAACTGGGTCAAAGGTACCAGCTTCGGCCTCCTCTTTCTCATCGGCGCCTGGCCCCTCACCCCGTTTGCGGACCGCAGGCATCCACTCGTCCGGCGCGGCGAGCTGCCACCCATCGCGACCAAGGTAAGCTGGTGGCAGAGTGTGGCCCGACACGCCGTCTTTGGTCTGGTGCTCGGCCTGCTCGACCGCGCGGCTCGCTGAGGCGGTGCGCTGCCCTAGCGCGCTCCCTCATGCTTCGCCTGCCACCAATCGAGGGTAATCTCGACGTGGCCGAGGTGCAGGCCGAGATGCTCGATCGTGTGCGTCAGGCAGCGACGATTCATCCGGTCCCCCGCCGGATGCCGGCTGATGGCCTGAAATTGCTCCAAGGACATTGGGGCAAGCAGCCTTTCCGCCTCCACGAGAAAGGATTCGAAGCGTGGTCGAAGCTCGGCCCAGGTTGCCTGCGCCGCGAACTCGGCGTCGCGGTCGCGCTCGATCGGGCCGTCGCCGACACAGCTGAGCACCCACCATTCGGCGGATGCGATGGCGTGGACACAGATTGCCGCGAGGGTGTTGGTGTCCTTTGGGGTGGGCGCCCAGGCAAAGGCCTCGGCGGGGGCGGCGTCGAGCGCCTCGAGATACCAGGTGATCAGCCGGCGCAGGTGATAGCGATAGAGCTCAGACTCATTGGTGGGCTCTTCGCCGGGTTTCGGCGGGGTGGGCATCGGCATGGCGAGACCCCCAATCTACTTTGTCTTCTCGACGAGCTGGTTGCGGATGATGCCCAGCCGCTCGATCTCCATCTCGACCACATCGCCGGGCTGCAGCCAGCGGTGGCGCTCTGTGCCCAGCTCGAGGATGCAGCCGGTGCCGCACGTGCCCGAGCCGAGGATGTCGCCAGGGCGGAGCTTCACATGCTGCGCGGCGCGCTCGATCATCTGGGGAAAGGTGAAGTGGATGGTCTTGGCGTTGTCGTCGGTGAGCTCTATGCCATTGATGCGTCCGGTCATGCGCAGGTCGAAGCGCTCATCCTTGCCGGAGCC
>DASWAC010000639.1:0-13354 GCA_036391335.1 Ktedonobacterales bacterium | reverse complement strand
AGAGCTTCGAGTTCCTGCTCGGTCTGGTCATCATCCCCATCGTCGGTGGCATCGTCGAGCTTTATGGCACGACGGCCGCCGCCCGTGAGAATCGCATGGAGCTGGTGATGGCACTCACCGCCGGCGCGACCATCCAGATGGCGCTCTTCGTGGTGCCGGTGCTGGCCATTGGCGGCTTCATCCTGCAGCACCCACTGCCGCTCGTCTTCAAGCCGCTAGAGATCATCCTCTTCGGCGCGTCAACATTCACCTTTATGTTGTTGAGTCGCGACGGCGAATCTACGCTCCTCGAAGGGGCGCAGCTGGTGGCGCTCTGGGCGCTGCTCGCGATCATCGCGGCCTTCGTGCCACCGGCATAGAGGAGACATTGGCCTCCCGGCTCACCTCACTCCTGGGCCAGCGGCGCGAGACCCAGCTGGGCGCGCTGCTGGTCGGTGGCGTGATCCTCCACGAGAGCATCGAGAGCGACCACCAGCGCGGGATCTTGCGCGTGCGCGGCGGCGGGACCGTTCTCGGTGATCCAGGCGCGCAGGTCATAGCGGCCACGGAAGGATCCCCGTACCTCTTCGAGGGCGAAGCTGCCTGGAAGCTTGGGGGCGCCGGAGCGCTCTTCCTCCAGCCATTCGCCAGCCTCAGTCGTCAGCACGGCGACCACCTCGGCCATCGCGGCGCGCCAGCCCCGCATGAATGCCTCGCGCTCTTGATCCGTTGCCATGGTCTATCCTCCCCGCGTGTGCGTTCAGGTTCCCTGGTTCTTGACTGCATTGCGTTGCACGGCGCATTCAGGGTATCAGATTGTGGCGTCTCTTGCCAGTGCGCCACGCTTAACATTGGCGGCACCCTCTACGTAGACGATAGCAAGAGGACATGGCATCAGGTGTAGGCGTGCCGGCTGCCGGCGAGAGTGAGAGGGCGAGTGCGATGGCGGATCTGACCGGTCGTGAGCTGGGCGGCTGTCGCCTGGTGCGCCCCCTGGGCAGCGGTGGCGGTGGCGAGGTCTATCTGGCCGAGTGGCCCGCGATGGGCAGCCGGCTCGTCGCGGTGAAAGTGGCTCCCCTGGGCGACGCGGGCGCGAGCCAGGCGCAGATCGCCGCGCAGGCCAGTGGCTATCAGCGCGAGGCGGCGTTGCTGGCGAGCTTCTCGCACCCCAATATCTTGCCAGTCTACGCGAGCGGCGCCCAGGATGGCTATTTCTATCTCGTGACCGCCTATGCACCCGCCGGCTCGCTCTCTGACGCGGTCCATGGCCGCAGCTCGGCGCGCCTGACCCTGCCCGCCCCGCTCTCGCAGGTGACAGACATCATCTCGCAGGTGGCCTCGGCGCTACACTATACCCACGAGCATGGCATCGTGCACCGCGACGTCAAGCCTGGCAATGTCTTGATCCAGGTGGGGCGCGATGGCCGGTGGACCCTGCTGCTCGCGGACTATGGGGTGGCAGGAGCCCCGCAGGCGCCCGGAGGGCCGATCTCGGGAACTTTTACCTACATGGCGCCTGAGCAGTTCCAGGGCCGGTTCTCGCCACAGAGCGACCAATATTCGCTGGCCGTGATGGCCTATCAGCTGCTTGCCGGTCGGACGCCATTCGAAGGCGACCTGGCCGCCGTCTCGCGGGCGCACGCGCAAGAGGCTCCCCCGTCGCTGCGCGGCTTCAATCCCAGTGTGCCGCCGGCGGTGGAATCCGTCATCAGCCGGGCGCTCGCCAAAGATCCCGCGCACCGCTTCTCTTCTGTCGCCATCTTCGCTCAGGCGCTGCGCGAGGCCGCCGCGAAAGGACCTCTGCCCACCATGGATCAGCCTACTCAGCCTCATCAGCCCAGCGAGAGAGGGCGCGCTGCTCAGCGTCCACCGGTCTGGCCGGGACCCGAGCAGCCGCCAGCGCCACCACGCAACCTGACGACACCGCTCATCGTCGGCATTCTCGCCAGCACGGTCTTGATCGTCTGCCTCGTGGGGCTGGGCGGCGTCGCGCTGCTCAACCTGCGCGGAACTGTGCCGACACCGACCACCCCGCCGCGGACACCACCCGCCGTGCTGACCCAGACGGCAGGAGCGCAGGCCACCTCAACGAGCGCCGGCCAGGCCACGGCCACCGCGGGCGCTCAGGCGACAGGCGCGGCCAATGCGACCGCCACCGAAAGCGCCAACGCCACCGCGACTGCCGCCGCGCAGCCAACAGCGACGCCCAGTCCGACGGCGACACTACCACCCATTCAGATCACGATCCCCGCGCCTTGAGAGGGGTCAGCGCCCGACGTTGAAGCGGAACTCGATGATATCGCCATCGCGGACCACGTAGTCGCGCCCTTCCAGGCGCACCAATCCGTGCTCGCGTGCTGTCTTCATGGAGCCGCCGGACTTCATCAGGTCGTCGTAAGCGACCACCTCAGCCCGGATGAAGCCACGCTCGAAGTCGGTGTGAATCTTCCCGGCGGCCTGGGGCGCTTTGTCGCCACGCGTCACTGTCCACGCGCGGACCTCATCTTCGCCGGCGGTGAGGAACGAGATGAGGTTGAGTGCCCGATAGCCTGCCTGCACCACACGGTCCGCGCCGAGCTTCGGCAGGCCCAGGCTTCCCAGGTATTCTGCCGCATCCTCGGGAGAAAGCTCACTCAGCTCCGCTTCCAGCTTGGCCGAGACGGCGACGATCTCGGCGCCCTCGGCGCGGGCGCGGTCACGCATGGCGGCCACGCAGCCTTGCTCGCCGGTGGCGGAGCCTTCCCCCACCAGGGTGGCGGGAGCCTCGGCTAGGGCGTCTTCGCTCACATTGACCACATAGAGATGCGGCTTCATCGTCAGCAGGAACAGCTCGCGCACCAGAGCCTGCTCTTGCGCGGTCATATCCAGCGAGGACGCGGGCTTCCCCTCGTTGAGGTGGTCACGAATTTTGTCGAGCATGTCGAGCTCGGTCTGGATCGACTTGTCGCCTGATTTGGCCTTGCGGGCAGTGCTCTCGCGCCTGCGGACCACGGTGGCCAGATCGGTGATGGCCAGCTCTGTCAGCAGGTCTTCGATATCGCGCACGCCGTCAATGCCGCCGGCTGGATGCGGCGCGGTGGCGCTCTCGAAGCAGCGAACGACGATGGCGAGCGCGTCTGCGCTGCGGATGTGCCCCAGGAACTCGGCGCTTAGCCCTTCGCGGCGGGCCTCGCCGGTGGCCTGGCCCAGGCCTGCCACATCAATGAACTCGATCGCGGTCGGGGTCGTCTTGCGAGGATGATAGATCTCGCTGAGCCGGGTGAGCCGCTCGTCTGGCACCTGCACCACGGCGCGGTTGGCCTGCACGGTGCTGGTGGGATACCCGCTGATCTCGGCGCCCGCGCCGGTGAGTGCGTTGAAGAGTGCCGTCTTGCCTGAGAGCGGCAAGCCGATGATGCCGACGGTGAGGGCCATGGTGCGATGCGCTCCGATACCTTAGACACGAGTCTGGCGCTCAACTGGGATGTCCCCGGCGCCAGACAGACCCTGCCGAGTATATCACGTTCCGCGCCGCCTGTGCCTGCTCCTCGGCGCATGCCAAAGGGGACCCCAAGTGGGATCCCCTTCGCGCCTGCCTGGCAGGCCCATCACAGCCGACGACGAGTCTAGTGGCCGTGCACCGCCTGCACCAGATCAGGCAGCAGATTGGCCGCGTTCGGCGTGCCCAGGCCGGTGATAGGATCCCAGCCCGTGGTGGCCGGATAGCCAGGCACCGAGGGATCGCCACGATTCAGGCCGGTGGTCACGTCATAGAAATCGTTCGCATAGCGGGTGGCGTCGGCGCCGATCTTATAGAGCCCAGGATTGATGAGCCCAAGGCCGCCGCCGTTGATCTGATCGGCGATGGCTACCAGGCCCGCCCACTGTGGGCAGCTCAGCGACGTGCCGCCGATGTCATACCAGCCCGTGCTGCATGGGGTCGAGCCGCAGAAGAGTCCACCGAGCCCGTCGGGAGGCAGGCTGAGGTAGACCAGGGCGCCAGTGCCCGCGCTCGCCTGGAAGGCGACATCTGGCACACCACGCATCGTCCCGATGGGAGTGCTCCCCGCCGGCAGCGTGTTCTGATAGTCGGGCTTGCTAAACACGTGGCTGAAGCCGCCGCCGCTGAAGGTCCAGCCGACCTCGGCCATCCCTGGGAAAGCGGGACAGCGCCCGCCTGGGCCGGCTGTCGCGGTTCGCGGGTCGTTCGTGCCCGCGAGCGCGTTAGTGCAGAGGTATGTGCCGCCGACGCCGGTGACCAGCGGATCGGAGGCAGGCCATTCAACGGTGGGATAGGGAATCAGGGTGCCACCCTTGGCCACCGGACTCTTCGAGGCGTTGGCGGTGCCGCCGTCACCCGAGGAGCCGAGCACCGTCACGCCATTCTGCGCCGCGGCGATGAAAGCATGCCGCAGGTTCAGCAGCGACTGCGGGCTGCCAAAGGCATCCTCAGCGGAGGCAAAGCTCTGCGAGATGACATTGGCCAGATGATGATCCACTACATACTGCTCGGCGTCCATCATCTGCGAGAAGCCTTGCACGCCCAGCGTCTCGGCGGTTGGCGTGGCCACGAGGAGGATATTCGCCTTGGGGGCGATGGCGTGCGACATCTCGACATCGAGCGCGACCTCCAGCGCCCAGGCCGCCTTGTTCTCCTGACCGGTGCCATTGCCTGGCTGGCCCACGGTCGCGGGCGACCCCTGCACGTGCAGCACGCTAAAGGTTGGCATGCCAGGCGCGCAGGTAACATTTTCCTCGCCGCACATGGCCTGCACGCCAAAGGCCGTGTCGAAGACGTGCAAGTCATGGGCCATCGTGTCGCTGCCGTAGGAGTCTACGATGGCGATGGTCATGCCCTTGCCGTTGAAGCCATCATTGTAGAGCTTGCCTAAATTATAGGCTGACTGTATCGCCTGTGGCGTGAAGCAGCGCCGGTGGACCGATTCGCATTGAGCCTCTGTGGGCGGGGTGGTGGAGGTCGAGATCAGCGCATACGTGGGATTGTCCGGGTTGCTCACATCAGCATGCGCCACTCGCACACTGCCACCAGACCATGCCACCACCAGCGCGGCACACGCGGCAATGCCGGCGAGAACCGTCAGCAGCCTGCGCCAAGGGAAAGCTCGCATCTCAGCAATCTCCTTCTGTGAGTGCGTCATGTGCACGAGGCGCCATTGCCTCGCAGTCTCGGATGCGTTAGCGGGCGATCTGCCTTCCTTTCTCACAGGGAGCGGCCTAACCATTCATAGCGCGCTTGCGCGTCACCCGGTCGCGGTGCTGACGGCCGGTGTCAGCGGGCGATGCGGCGCATCAGCCGCACTGGGATTGAGAATGACTTGGGAATAGGAGCAGAGGCGACCTCTTGCTCGTCGCAGTGAGCACGAGATCACGGTGCGGGGGCACGCCACGAGGAGCCATCGGCGGCAGGAAGAGCGGCGGCGCAGGGGCACCGGCTTGAGTCCACCGCTTGCTGCTTATCCTATCACAAAAGGGTACGGAGAGGCGAGTCTGCTTAGGCCTTGTTCGCCAGCATACGATCGAGGGCAACTTTCGCCCAGCGGGCGGTCTCCGCGGCGACGCTGACCTGATTGATTACCTTGTCCTCTGCCAGTCCGTCGAGCACCCAGGCCAGATACGCCGGGTGGATGCGATACATGGTGGCGCAGGGACACACGATGGGGTCCAGGCAGAAGATCGTCTTGTCGGGGTGCTCTTTCGCCAGCCGGTTGACCAGGTTGACCTCGGTGCCGACGGCCCAGATCGTGCCCGGCGCGGATTCCTCGATCACCTTCACGATATATTCCGTCGAGCCGTTCAGATCGGCGGCCGCGACGACCTCGTGCCGGCACTCCGGGTGCACCACCACCCGCACGTCGGGAAACTGCTCGCGCGCCTGGGCGATCTGCTCGGCAGAGAAGCGCTGATGGGTCGAGCACCACCCTTTCCACAGGATGACCTTCGCCCCATCGAGGATGGTGTCGTCGTCTATGCCGCCATGATCGCGGCGCTGATTCCACACGACGATCTCGTCCTCCGGCAGGCCCATCTTGAGCGCGGTATTGCGGCCCAGGTGCTCATCCGGGAAGAAGAGCACACGCTGCCCGCGCTCGAAGGCCCAGCGCAGCACCTTCTCGGCATTCGACGACGTGCACACGATGCCGCCATGCTCCCCGCAGAATGCCTTCAGGTTTGCCGCGGAGTTCATATACGTCACGGGGATGACTGGGGCCAGTGTGCCGTCGCCCTCGCCATAGAGCTCCATCAGCGCGTCCCAGCACTCCTCGACCTCCGCGATGTTGGCCATGTCGGCCATTGAGCAGCCCGCCGCCGGATTCGGCAGGATGACCCGCTGGCGCGGCTCGCTGAGGATGTCGGCGCTCTCGGCCATGAAGTGCACGCCGCAAAAGACGATGTAATCCGCCTCGGGATGCTCCTGGGCGAATTGTGCGAGCTTGAACGAGTCGCCGCGCATGTCGGCATACTTGATGATCTCATCACGCTGGTAGTGGTGACCCAGGATCAACAGGCGCTCACCCAGCTTCGCCCGCGCCTCGGCAATGCGGCGATCCCACTCCACGGCGGTCATCTGAGCATATTCCGCCGGGACGGCGTCGGCCCGCTCCGCGCCTGCGTGGCGTGCCCGCTGAGCGGGAATCTGACCACGGCTCCACTCGCTGAGCGAAGGGAGGATCTTCTCTTCTTGGCTCTCGTCGCAGCCGACCTGCAGTGGGCCGGCCATTGGAAGTATGGCTGTCATCGCGCTTCCCTCTTCGCCGCAGCATCCGCGCTGAACTCTAATGAGACGTCTAAGTTTGGGGCCGAGTGTGTGAGCGCGCCCAGCGAGATCAGGTCCACACCCGTCGCCGCAACGGCGGCCAGTCGCGCCGGATCGGCGCCGATGTTGCCGGAGGCCTCGATGACCGTGCGCGGCCCGTGCGTGCGAATCCACTCGACGTTCGCGCGCAGGCGCTCGATGGGCATATTATCCAGCAGAATCGCATCCGCGCCTGTCTCGACGGCATCACAGACTTGCGCTTCATCCTCACACTCCACCTCGATCCGAAGCAAGTGTGGGGCATGCTGGCGCACGCGGTCCATTGCCGCACGCACCCCGCCTGCCGCCATGATGTGGTTGTCTTTGATGAGGATGCCGTCATCCAGTCCGGCGCGATGATTGCGAGCGCCGCCCATGCGAACAGCATATTTTTCCAGCGCACGCAGCCCTGGCGTCGTCTTGCGGGTATCCACGATGCTGGCTCGCGTGCCTGCGACCGCCGCGACACAGGCGGCGGTCAGTGTGGCGATGCCCGAGAGCCTGCCCAGAAAGTTGAGGGCGGTCCTCTCGGCGGTGAGCACGGCGCGCGCATCACCAGCGATCTCGGCCAGGGTCGCGCCGGCAGCGACATGATCGCCATCGGCCACCCTCGCCGCGAAGCGAATCTCAGGGTCCACCAGATGGAAGGCCGCTTCGGCGACCCCCAGCCCCGCGACCACCCCTGCCTGCCGGGTGACGATGGTGGCGCGCGCCGCCATGCCCGGTGGGATCGTCGCCTCGCTGGTTATGTCGCCACGGCCGATATCTTCCGCCAGGGCGCGACGCACAACATCCAGGTCACGCATGAGTCACCGCCTCTCGCATGTGGCCGGGAATCGCGGCGCGAGGCAGCGTCAGCGTGTGGCGGCCATCAAGGGAGGGCTGCCTGGTCGGGAAATCTACCCGATAGTGCCCGCCTCGGCTCTCCTCGCGGCTGAGCGCCGCGGCAGCGATGAGCTGTGCGGCAACGAGCATGCTGGCGGTCTCGGGGTCGACGGGTTCGCCGCTGGCCACTTTGCCCAGATCGGCCAGAGCGGCGCGCAGCCCGGCCGCATCGCGCAGCAGTGAGACATGGTCCCACATGATGCAGCGAACCTGCTCACGGGCCAAGAGCGCGACCGGCGCGTCATCCGCCGTCACCGGGGCGACGATGCGCGCATCACGCACCGCATCACCGGGCAGCGCGGGCGTCACTGGCCACGCCGATATCACCGGAGCCGCCAGGGCACGGGCGACTCTGCGGCCAAAGACGAGGCCCTCGAGCAGCGAGTTGCTGGCCAGCCGGTTGGCGCCATGCACGCCGGTGCAGCTGACCTCGCCCACCGCGTAGAGCCGTGGCACGGTCGTGCGCCCATCGGTATCCACCACGACGCCACCCATGAAATAGTGCGCGGCGGGGGAGACGGGAATGAGGTCACGCGCCAGGTCATAGCCTGCTCGCGCGCAGGCGTCGCCAATGGTGGGGAAGCGCTCGCTTACCTCATGCGGATCCAGGTGACGCAGGTCCAGGGAGACGGATGGCGCGCCCTCACGTTGCATCTCGCTCAAGATGGCCCTGGCGACTACATCACGCGGGGCCAGCTCTTTTCTCTCCGGGTCATAGCGCGCCATGAAGCGCTCACCGGCCTGGTTGAGCAGATGGGCGCCCTCGCCTCGCACGGCCTCAGAGACGAGGAATGGCTCGCCTCGGTCGGGCGGTGGCACGAGCACGGTGGGATGGAATTGAACGAATTCGAGATCCGCCAGCGCCGCGCCGGCCCGCCAGGCTAGCGCCAGTCCGTCGGCTGTCGCGCCCAGCGGATTCGAGGTGTGCAGCCAGAGCTGGCCCGCGCCACCATTGGCCAGCACGACACCACGGGTCGCCCGCAGGGCGCGGCGCTCGCCCTCGTGACGCACCCAGATGCCGTCACAGATCCCCTCGGTGAGCATCAGGTCCAGGGCCAGGGTTCGCTCGAAGATGACCGTGCCTGCGCGTGCCCGCACCGCCGCGACGAGGGCGCGCTCCACTTCGGCGCCGGTGGCGTCACGGGTATGCAGCACTCGGCGGCGACTGTGGGCCCCTTCGAGGGTCAGATGATAGCGACTGGCCAGGGGCGCGTCAGCGGCGGCCTCTGGTCGCTCGTCGAAGCGAGCTCCCTCCTCGATGAGCCAGGCCACAGCCTCACGCGCCTCACCCACCAGCACACGGGTCGCCCGCTCATCCACCAGCCCGGCGCCCGCAGCCAGGGTATCGGTGAGGTGCAGGTTGGGGTCATCATCGCCACCGACGGCCGCCGCCAGCCCGCCCTGTGCATAGCGGGTGTTGCTCTCGCCAAGGTTGGCCTTGGTCACGAGAGCCACGCGCAAGGTGGATGGCAAGGTCAGCACCACCGAAAGGCCCGCAATGCCGCCACCAACCACGACCACGTCAAAGGAATCCGCAGACTGCTGCCCGGAAGTAGGTGCGCCCATGAAGACTGTGCCTCCTGTGAAGTGGCGCCGCGTCGCGCTGACTCCACTCGCTCCCCTCTTCTACGCCAGAGTGGGAGTTAGTGTTAAGTGTACCATAGACACTAAGTAGGACAATTATAACACTGTGAAGAGCGGGCTAACAACTATCGCTCGCCCGTTGCGTGGCGCTCAATAGTGACGGAATATTCGGTGTTTAAGGGCTATTGAGGCTTGACAATCAGCCAGGAGTAATGCTATACCGAGACAGAGCAACTGCTCCTCCTCTCCCCCCTCCTTCTAACCTCATCAGACGCTTCCCCGCGCGCTGCGCTGTCGCGCGCGCATCACACCCGCGGCGCATGACCGGGCTGCGCCCACCTTGGCTACACCTATCTGGGTTGCACATGAACATCCGAGAAAGGCAGATACGTTGTTAATGTTAAGTTCCCATTTGTGCTCGAAAGGAGCCACCCGCGTTCCGCGATTCCTCCCCTGCCATGCGCGCATATTTCTCCCCGTGTCACGACTGCGGCAGCCGCGGACCGCCATCTCGTATGGATTATGAAGTGACGATTGCCCAACTCGAAGCATTGACTGAAGATGAGCTCCGCTCCCTCGCCCGTGACCGTGCCCTGCCTGGCGTGGCGGCGCTGCCGCGTGGTGAGCTGATGCTGGCGGTCTTGCGCGATGAGGCCGATAGCCGCGGCACGAGCTATGCCGCTGGTATCTTCGAGCCTGACCCCGGGATGGGCTTTTTGCGCCGGCATGAGATACGCACGAGCGGAAAAGACATCTATGTCTCGAATACCCAGGTACGGCGCTTTGGCCTGCGCACCGGCGATATGGTCTCGGGCCAGGTGCGACCCCCAAAAGACAATGAGAAGCATTATGGGCTCTTGCGCGTAGAGGCCGTCAACGGCATGGATCCCGAGGCGGCGCGCCGCCGGCCCGACTTCGACAACCTCACCGCGATCTTTCCTCAGCGGATGATTCGACTGGAGACGACCCAGGACAACCTGATCGGGCGCATCCTCGACCTTATCGCGCCGGTTGGCCGTGGGCAGCGCGGCCTCATCGTGGCGCCGCCCAAGGCCGGCAAGACTACCATCCTCAAGTCTATCGCGAACTCTATGCTGGCCAACTATGAGGATCTGCACCTCATGGTGGCCCTCATCGGTGAGCGCCCTGAGGAGGTCACCGATATGGAGCGCGCCGTTGATGCCGAGATCTATAGCTCTACCTTCGACGAGGAGCCCAGCGCGCACACACGGGTCGCTCAGCTGGTGATCGAGCGGGCGAAGCGGCTGGTGGAATCGGGGAAGGATGTCGTCGTGCTGCTCGACAGCATCACCCGCCTCACCCGCGCCTATAACCTGGCCATCTCGCCCAGCGGGCGCACCCTTTCCGGAGGCCTTGATCCCGCCGCGATCAACCCGGCGAAGAAGTTCCTCGGCGCGGCGCGCAACGTGGAGGAGGGCGGCTCGCTCACCATCATCGCGACGGTGCTCGTTGACACGAATAGCCGAATGGATGACGTCATCTTCGAGGAATTCAAGGGCACTGGCAATATGGAGGTCACCCTCGACCGTCGCATGGCCGAGCGCCGCATCTTCCCCGCGATCGACATGTCGCGGTCCAGCACACGCCGCGAGGAGCTGCTGCTGAGTGAGGATGTGCTTCGCGCGACGGTTATCTTACGGCGGATGTTTGCCCAGATGGAGTCGCAAGAAGGCATCGAGGCGACACAGGCCCTGCTGGAGCGCATGGCGAAGTCGAAGACGAACGCCGAGTTCCTCACCGCGCTCGCGAAGAGCATGCAATAGGCCGGGCTAGCCTAGTGGACCGTCACCAGGGCGCAGGACCGGCCTGGGCGGATCGAGCGGACCATAATATGCGCGCAGCATCGTGGCGGCGGGGCGCCCGTGCGGCGTGAACTGCCCCACGTACCACGCCCAGAAATACGTCCCCGCGATCCACGGGGTCGCGATGGTCACACGCAGCGCGGCCTCATACGCGGCGGCCTGCAAGGTGGGGTCTGGCCGTGAGGTGGTCTGGTGGACCCACGGCTGATAGAGCGCGTCAAATGCGTCGCGATAGCCCAGCTCAGTGAGCAGCACCGGCTTCCCGGAGCGCTCGAAGAGCCCGCGCAAGCTGGGTATGATCCGATCCTGCCAGAGCTGCGCGATGTGGTCGGTGTCGAGCCGGGAGGGCGTGTCCACGAGGGACTGGTATTCTGAGATGCCGAGATAGGCGATGTCGGGCGAGCGCATCCACAGGGTGGGCTCGAGCGCGAGGGTCGAGAAGTTCAAGTCGTAGGTCAGGGGACCGCTATAGATCCCTCGCACCCGCGTGATGAGCCGCTGCCAGATGTCGGGTGAGGCGCTTTCCAGCCCCGAGAGCTCCGTCGCCACCGCGAATTGGTCGGCGTTGGCGTCGGCGGCGACCTGCGCGTAGGGACGCAGCGCTTGCCAGTAGCTCTCGAACCACGGCTGTTGCGCTGCCGGACCCAGACGGATCGCGCCGCCCCAGGGCTCGGGTCCGGTCAGCACGCCCAGCAGTGGCGCCACGAAGACGCGCAAGCCCGCGCGATGCGCCTGCGCGATGCCCCGCGCCAGGTTCTCAGGGGTCACGCTCGCCGCTGTCGTATGCACGACCAGGCTCGTTTGCGTGTCTACATAGAGATCGAAGGTCATCTCGATCCAGCTCGCGTTAGAATCTCGCCGCAGGCGGCCGATCTCCTGGCTCCAGCCCGCATCTGCGGCGCTATAGCCGGTGCTGCCCCAGCGCGGGAAGGCGACTCCAGCCTGAAATGCTCGGCTGGGCGTGGCCGGAGTGTGGGCCGTCTCGGTGGTGGGCGCGAGGGCCGAGACTGGAGAAGGCGATGCCACGAGAGCCGGCAGGCCAGGCGCTGGCTCGGAGCCGTACACCCCGCTTTGTTGCAGGGCCAGCACACGCAGGGTCATGCCCAGCAGCAGGAAGGCCGCCGCCAGTGTTGCAAGACCCTGGACTATCTCATGGCGAGACAACGGACGTTTCATAGGAGCTCATCATGTGGAGGGGAGCAGAAGGGAGGCCTGGAGGCGCGAGCCGCACTATCTAGTGTACACCCGATCGGCCGGGCATGGGCGGCGTGTCGCACTGAGGCGCGCGCAGCGGTATGCTACACTATGCCCACTGTCCCTTGCTCAGACGCCATGAGGAATTCGCACCCGTGACCCAGACCGCTCACCCCAGCCACGCCTTACGCTTCGAGATCGCCGGCCGCTGTGCCGAGACACGCGCCCGTGCGGGCACGATCACCACGCCCCACGGCGAGATTCAGACGCCGGTTTTCATGCCAGTGGGCACGCTCGCCACCGTGAAGGCGGTCGGGCCAGATGACCTGGAGCGCATCGGCGCGTCCATCGTGCTGGCGAATACCTATCATCTCGCGCTGCGGCCGGGCTCGGACCTCATTGCGAAATTTGGTGGCCTGCATGGCTTCATGAAGTGGCCGCGGTCAATCCTCACCGATAGCGGCGGTTTTCAGGTCTTTAGCCTGGGCAAGATGCGCGAGCTCAGTGAGGAAGGCGTGCACTTCCGCTCACATCTCGACGGAGCGCCGCTGGTGATGACGCCTGAGAGTGTGATGCGCACCGAGGCCGAGCTGGGCGCCGATATCATCCTCCCGCTGGATGTCTGCCCGCCGTACGGCTGCACTCCTGAAGAAGGCCGCGCCGCGACGGAGCGCACCCATCGCTGGGCGGAGCGTGCGCTGGCCTCGAAGGCTCGCGCGGATCAAGCCCTCTTCGGCATCCCGCAGGGCTCGATGGATGCGGCGCTTCGGGCAGAGAGCGCGCGGGCGATCGGCGCGCTCCCCTTCGACGGCTTCTCGATCGGCGGGCTTTCCGTCGGCGAGCCCAAGCCGCTGATGTGGGCGATGCTCGATGCGGTGATTCCCGAGCTGCCCGACGCAAAGCCGCGTCACTTCCTGGGGCTGGGCTCACCGGACGACCTGCTGGAAGGCATCGCGCGTGGGGTGGATATGTTTGATTGCGTGCTGCCCACCCGCACGGCCCGCACCGGGGGGCTCTACACGACCACGGGCCGTGTCAATATCCGCTCGGCGCGCTTCCGCGAGGCGCACGGCCCGATTGACCCGACGTGCGATTG
>DASWAC010000638.1:0-2543 GCA_036391335.1 Ktedonobacterales bacterium | reverse complement strand
ACCTGACGGCCTGCTCGTGAGCGCAGTGTGCTCCCTGCCTGCTGGAGACGATCACACAGGTTAGCTCTCGCGAGTGAAGAGACTCTGTGGCAGGAAGGCGCTCACTACCCAGTGTGGCGCGTCCACCAGCTCGCATATCTTGAGATCTACGGCTACACTGCAGAGCATGTAGGCCTGGGTGCGTGAGAGCTGGTGGGCACGCTGCAAATGAGTGATCATGTGTCGCACGGCGCTCCTGGCGGCCTCATACACGTCCGGCCCGATGCCATCGCAGGCATAGTAGCGGTCTGTATTCGTGCGCGGGGTGAGCGGGCCCGCCGTGAGAAACTCTGGCTCGGCGACGGTGAGATCTTTGCGCACGCTCAGGCGGGCGGTGACCCTCATGGGGGTCTCGATCGCGGTGCCACACACCTCGCCGTCGCCTTGGGCGGCATGCCCATCGCCCAGCGAAAAGAGAGCACCCTCGACCTCGACCGGGAGATAGAGCTTGGCCCCGCGCGTCAGGTGCTTGGTATCCATGTTGCCCCCATGGCGATAGGGGGGAATCGTGGACAACGCACCGGGAGCAGCCGGCGCCAGGCCGATCTCGCCACAGAAGGGCTCCACGGGCACGCGGATGCCTGGGGCAAGCTCAGCCCATCCATCCACCAGGCGCCAGATCTTCAGGGCTGGGTCAGGGAACTCATCAGCCAGGAGACCGAAGCCTGGGATGAGCGCCGTCCAGCCCCAGTCGGCAGGCGCGATCTCGAGAAGCTCCACTTCGAGCGTGTCACCTGGGGTGGCCCCTTCGACAAAGATGGGTCCGTTGACCTGGTCCACGCGCGAGAAGTCGAGCGTCCGCACCGTCTCGACGGTCGCGTCGGGAGTGATCTGGCCGCACGAGGCGTCGAGGAGATCAAAGGTGACCATCTCGCCGGACGGAATCGTCGCGATGGGCGGGATGCTGTGATCCCAGGCCAAGTGCCACTGGTTCCTGGCCACATGGATGGTGCGTCCGGACGCTTGCATTGAGGATCCTCCCCTGTTGACTCACGCTGCCACTCGGACTGGGTTCATCATCCATTGTACGGTAGGCGTGCGATAGGCCCTCGTGTCATCTGCCGCGTTGAGTGGCACAGGGGACGCCATATAGCGTCGCATCCCATGCGCTTGACTTCGCCCCGTTCGCTGGCTACTATTGCTGATGCGACGGAATTACGTTCCGCCCTCTGGAACGATCGCAAGGCCTACGGCCCGCACGGCGGGGGGCGGCGACAGAAAGGCTCGCGCGGATGGATGTCTCTCCCCACTTTCCCCAGCACCGGCCGGTCACTCTTGCCCAACACGGCGTGGTAGCGGCCCCTCACTACTTGGCGGCGCAAGCGGGGCTCGAGATGCTCAAGGCGGGAGGCAATGCGCTGGATGCGGCCATCGCGACGAACGCAGTGCTCCAGGTCGTGACACCCTTCGTCGTCGGGCTGGGAGGCGATCTCTTCCTGCTCTTCCACGACGCGCGCTCAGGTCAGCTCCACGGGCTCAATGCCAGCGGGCGCGCGCCGGCGGCGGCCAGCATTGAGCGCTACCACGCGCTCGGCTATGACGAGATGCCCCGCTTCGGCATCCACACCGTGACTGTGCCAGGCTGCGCCGATGGCTGGGGCATGGCCGAGGAGCGCTTCGGGAGGCTTGGCCTCGAGCGCGTGCTCGCCCCGGCTATCCGCTATGCCGAAGAAGGCTTCCCCGTCGGGCCAGCGCTCCACCGTGCGCTTTCCTTCATGCTGACCCGGCCGCATACCGACCGCTCGTTCCTCGACAACTACCTGCCCGGCGGCGAGGTCCCGCCCATCGGCAGCCTCACCCGCGCGCCGGCCCTCGCGAGCACGCTCACCGCCATTGCGAAGCATGGCCCAGACATCTTCTATCGCGGCGCCATCGCCGAGCAGATCGCCACTTTCTTCGCGCGCGAGGGCGGCCTCATCACCGGCGAGGACCTCGCGGCGCATCACGGCGAATGGGTCACGCCGCTCTCGACGCCTTTCGGTGACCTGGAGGTCTATGAGCTGCCCCCCAACACGCAAGGGGTCACCGCGCTGCAGATCCTGGGTATGCTCGATGGCCTGCCCCTTGGCAGCTCACCACTGGACCCCGCGACGATCCACGCGGCGGTCGAGGCAAAGAAGCTGGCGTTCGCCGACCGTGGCCACTATCTCACCGATCCCACGCACATGCGCCTTGACCCGCGTGAGCTGATCGCGCCCGAGTACCTGCGTGAGTGCCGCGCGCGCATTGACCCGCGACAGGCACATGCGGCGACCATCCCCAGTGCGATCACCGGCGACACCGTCTATATGTGCGCGGCGGACGAAGAAGGTAACGCGGTCTCGCTCATCCAGAGCAATTATTCAGGCTTTGGCAGCGGCTATGTGGTAGACGGCACGGGCATCTCACTCCAGAATCGGGGGGCCTATTTCACGCTCGACGCTGAGGCTGCCAACGCGCTCGCTCCTAACAAGCGTACGTTACACACGCTCATTCCCTCGCTGGCACTGCGCGACGGGCGCCCC
>DASWAC010000637.1:0-4146 GCA_036391335.1 Ktedonobacterales bacterium | reverse complement strand
TACTGCCAACTGCGCCTCGATCGTGTCGAGCTTATCCTGCGTGATGCGGGTGGCATCCTGCCGGGCAGCCAGGGCGCGATTGCGGTCACCCAGCTGCCGCTGCATCCGGCCAAGCTCACCCTGTGCCGTACCCAGCCGTGCCTGCGCCTGAATGACGTCACGCTGCGCCGTCCGCAGCCGCGCCTCGGCAGTCTCTTGCTCGCGGCGCGCGCTGGCCTGCCCGGACTCCAGCGCCTGCAATGTCTGAGCGCCTTCCTCGGCCCAGGCTTCGGTGGCGGCGATCTGTGCCTCCAGCCGCTCGGCTTCCGCGCGCGCGGACTGGGCTTCCGCATCCTGCTGCGATTGCTCGCCGGCAATATCCATCCGCTGCCGCTCGAGTGCGGCGTGGCGCTCTTGCCCGACGGCCAGGTCGCGCTCAGCCGTTTGCAGTCTGGCAGAGACCTCGCCCCGCTCGCGACGGAGGGACACGATTGCCTGGGTCAGCGTCTCGCGCTGGGCGCGCAGGTCGGCGGTCTGCTGCTCGTGCGCTTCGAGGCCCGTGCGGATGTCGCCGAGCTTCGCCTGGGAGGTGACCTCGACAGCCTCCGCCGTGGTGACCGCCAGCCGGGCAGCGGCGACCTGATAGCGGAACCACTGAGTGAGGAGCCGGGCAAGCTCATCGCGAGCGGTGAGATACTCTTTCGCGCGGCGGGCCTGTTCCGCCAGTGGGGCCAGGCGAGGCTCGATCTCGCCGATGATGTCGCGCAGGCGCGAGAGGTTCGTCTGGGTGAGGCTGAGCTTTTGCTCGGCGTCGGTGCGCTGCACCTGAAACTGCCGGATGCCGGCGGCATCCTCGAAGAGGGCGCGGCGCTCCTCTGGGCGGGCGCTGAGCGCCTGATCTATGAGGCCCTGTCCGATGACGGTGTAAGAGTCGTGCCCGATGCGCGCCTGCGCCAGGAGGAGGAGCACGTCGCGAAGGCGAACGCGCTGCCCGTTGATGAGGTATTCTGTCTCACCCGACCTGAAGCTGCGCCGTGCGACGGTGACCTCGCTGAATTCTGAGGGGAGCCACCCGGAGCTATTGTCGAGGACGAGCCCAACCTCGGCCATCTGCGCCGCGCCGCGATTGTTGCTGCCAGCGAAGATGACATCATCGCCTTTGCGGCCACGAAGCTGGCGCACGCTCTGCTCGCCCAGCACCCAGCGCAGGGCGTCGGCGATGTTGCTCTTGCCGGAGCCGTTCGCGCCGATGATGGCGGTCAGGCCTGGGCTAAACTCGAGCACAGTGCGCGTGGCAAAGCTCTTGAAGCCATGCAGTGTCAAACGCTTGAGGTACACGGGTGCGGCTCTCCCTGGGCGGCGCGCTGGTGCGCCAACCTGCCGAAGCATATCACGCCGCCAGCGCACACCTGTTGCGGGCTGGCCCGCTTAGGCTATCGCCGGGGTGGCATCATCCGGTCGCGTGGCGGCACAATGTCCCAGACGGCTCATTGATGCGCTCGGTCATACCGGCGCTATGTAGGAATGAGGGAACCTGTGGCGACGACATGCACGCACCTCGATACGATTCGCGAGGTCACCCCCAGTGGGGATGGCTGCAAGGAATGCCTGGAGATGGGGGATACCTGGGTGCACCTGCGTCTCTGCTTGGAATGCGGCCATGTCGGCTGCTGTGACAACTCGAAGAACAAGCACGCGACGAAGCACTTCCATGCGACGGGGCATCCAATCATCCAGTCCTTTCAGCCGGGTGAAGACTGGCGCTGGTGCTATGTGGACGAGATCTATCTACCCTGAGCGGGCGACGCCCGATTCCCGATCATCCGCTGCTCAGCGAGCGGAGGAAGCCATGGATCCCTCGGATGTCGTAGATGAGGACGATGTGCCCCCAGCTCAAGGTGTCCGGTTACACCACGTTGTGACGATGGTCACGGATAACCAGAGTCATCTATGGTCTATCCGAGATAGTCGCGCAGTTATTGAGGAGCCTCCCCGCGATCATGCAGCGATGAGCCGGCGGTCCAGAAGATTACCCCGTCTTAACGACGCTTAACCGCCCGTTAAAGGGAGCAACCTATCATGTGGAAGCCTCGTGAGTCCTTGAGACCATTCCACCATTAGGGAGCTCTCGCATGGATTTCCTCAGCACCCTGTCCACCTTCGGCACCATCCTCGGTGTCGTGACCATCCTCGGCACATTTCTCGATTACATGCTCAATCACAATTCCGAGCATCCCAACCGCGCTCGCAACCTGCGGGTCACCACGGCGCTCAGCGCCATCGTGCTGCTGGTGATTCTCGCCGCGCAATATGAGGTGACGCCCGCCGCCTCCCTGCTGACCCTGATGCCAGGCGTGCCATTTCCCGGCTCGACCCTGCGCTCTGGCTGCCACGTCTCAATCTATGCGCTGCCACATATACCTGCCACGCCCAGCCAGGCGGTGGCGCATCCCGGTCTGGCAGGGCAGTCGCTCGACATCAGCGGCTCTTCCGTGCTCTATGGCCTCTTCGCCGGCGCGGGGCGACAGTTCGATGCCGCCAACGGGACCACGACCGTCGTCGGGAAGCTCGACTCCTCGCAGGGATTGAGCAATCTCGCCGCCGGCCAGTCGCAGATCGGGCTGACCGACTTCTACCAGCGCGACGACCCCGATGCCAGCCTCCAGAGCGTGCATGACCTGAAGGACTATCACGTCGCCGTCGCGCCGCTCACGCTCCTGGTGAGCAGCGACCTGAAAGACGTCGTGTGGAATCTCACCACTGAGCAGATCGTCGCCATCTTTAGCGGCAGCATCACAGATTGGCGCATGGTCGGTGGCCCAGACGAGCGCATCACCGTCTTCAACCGTCCTCTTGGGTCCGGCACCCGGCTCAACTTCGAGAAATACGTGCTGGGCTCCTCGCTGCCGAAAGATGATCTGCGGGCGCGCAACACGCAGGCGCTGGTGCAGCTGATGACCAAGACGCGAGGGGCCATCGGCTATGCCGCGACAAACGCGATCTTCCAGTATCCCGGCAAGGTCTATCCCATCTGCATTGATGGCTATGGCGCCACGACGGCCAGCATCGTCAGCGGGAGCTACGTCTTCTGGAGCTATGAGCATGCCTACGTCAGCCAGCCAAAGGGCCAGGCGCTGCCACCGGTGGTGAAGAGCTATCTCGATTACGTGTGCAGCCACGCGTTCCAGACGGCAGACCTGCCAAATGTGGGCTTTCTGCGCATCAGCCAGCTCTCGCCCGCCGCGATGCAGACCCACGAAGAGGAGTATCCCGCAGCCGTGCCCTGCGAGGAATAGAGCGTCGCGGGCGAGATTCCCTTGACATGTATCACGGTATTAGGTATCCTTTCGGCTGGCGACCGCAGTTTCCATTCTACCCAGCTGTTTTCCTGGGCGATGGCTTGCCGCGCCTCGCCTAGTGAGGAGGCGCCGTCCTCAGATACGTCCTCCATGTCAGCATGCGCTCGCGCTTACGGCATCCCTCAGGCCGCGCGAGGTCCTTCGACGCTCGGGCCACCTGACTGCGTGTGACACTGGCACGTGTCCACCATGCCCATGCCGCGTGTCTGGCGCATTCACCCGCGTCTCATACGATGTCAATCGACCAGTGCTGCGAGCCGCAGCGTCATTTGCGCACGACGGTGTGCGCTAGAGTCGAGGAGATCCCACTTGAGCCGACAGATCATGAGGTCGATCCTTGCCCGCGTGACCATCAGTGTCGCCGCGTGCGCACTAGCCCTCGCCGCCAGTCCCGCCCTCGCCGCGCCACAAGCATCCACCGCCCATGGGCACGCTATGGGCGTCTTCAAGGGTGCGCATCCCGCCATCAGGGCGGCGGGCACGAAGCTGGTCTATCAGGGCGGCTCGGTTGAGACCGCGCCCCTCGTCTACATAAGCTGGTGGGGCAGCCAGTGGAACACCGGCTTCTCGACGGGAGGCTACACGAGCGCCCAGGCTCAGGCCTACATCACGGGCTTCTTCACGAACGTAGGTGGCAGCTCCTGGGATAAGATCGACACCCAATATTGTCAGGGCATCGCCGTCGGCTCGACGAGCTGCGGGACAGGTGGGACGCATATCACGAACCCCACCGGTCAGCTCAAGGGCACCTGGGTAGATACCACCTCAGTGCCGACCAGCCCTACGCAGAGTCAGATTCAGAGCGCCG
>DASWAC010000636.1:0-3547 GCA_036391335.1 Ktedonobacterales bacterium | reverse complement strand
GCTGCACGACCCTGACCTCGACCGCACGACCAACGGCTCCGGACCGGTCGCCGCGCTCACCCTCGATGAGTTGCGCTGGCTCGATGCGGGCTATCGCTTCACGCCAAACGGCGGCGCGAGTTACCCATTTCGCGGCCAGGGCATCACGATTCCCACACTTGCCCAGGTCTATGCCGCCTTCCCGACGGTGCGCATCAACCTCGAGATCAAGGCGAGCGATCCGGTAACTGAGGCGAGCGTCTGGCGCATCATCCAAGAGCACGAGGCAGCGGACCGCACGATGGTCGGCAGCTTCCCTGAGGGGCCACTGCAGCGCTTCCGGGCGCTCACAGCGGGCAGCGTGGCGACCAGTGCGTCCGAGCCGGAAATTCGCGAATTTCTCACCGCGACGTATACCTTGCGAGCCAGCCGCCTGCGACCGGCGTACGACGCGCTGCAGATTCCGCCCACGTGGCGACATGTCCCGGTGACGACGCGCCTCGTGGTGCGTGCCGCCCATGACCTGGGCCTCGACGTGCACGTCTGGACGATAGATGATGCACGCGAGATGCGCCGTCTGCTGGCGATGGGTGTGGACGGCCTGATGAGTGACCGCCCTGAGGTGCTGGCTGAAGTGCTCGCGACCTGGAAGCAGTGAGAAGAGCACCCGGCGCTACAAGTGGCAGATTTGGAGGCATCGCGATGAGTGAGCATCGTCTCGACGCGAACGCATGGCGGCTGGCGCGCCGCGTGGCGGGCATCTCCGCGGCGGCCGCGGGCACGGCGATGGCGGCAGGCCTTGGCGTGGGACTCTTCATTGCCCACGAGATCACACGACCCGCGCGGCCCAAGCCCGAGGACGTCATGACCATGTCGCCCTTCGAGACTGGTGTGCCCTGGGAGGATGTCGAGTTTCCCTCAGAGCACGCCAGCCACACGGTGCAGGCCTGGTGGTTCCCCCGCCCCGAGACGCGACGAGTCATCATCGGCAGCACTGGCTACCGTGCCAGCAAGTCAGGCCTCATTGGCATCGGCTCCGCGTTGTGGCGCGCTGGCTTCAATGTGCTGCTCTTCGACTATTACGGC
Organism: Ktedonobacterales bacterium; assembly: GCA_036391335.1. GTDB lineage: Bacteria > Chloroflexota > Ktedonobacteria > Ktedonobacterales > JADMIN01 > DASWAC01. Next base: position 2,482 of record DASWAC010000636.1, on the reverse strand, counting down.
CATGGCACCGACCTCGGCGGCCAGCGGATCTCGCTGGGCTATCACGAGATCAACGACTTCTTCGCCGCTGTGCGCTACGCGGAAGATCGCGTGCCGGGGGCCATCCTGGGTGTGGTCAGCTTCTCGATGGGGGCCTCAGTGGCAATCCTCGGCACCGCACAGCGACCACAGATTCGCGCCCTGGTGGCGGATAGCCCCTTCGCGACGCATCGCGACGTGGTCACGCATAACGTGACGCGGGTGCTTCACTTGCCCGGCGCGCCATTTGTCCGCATGGCGGACATGTTCTTCCCGGCGCTCGGTGGCTACCGGCAGGACGCCGTCGAGCCAATTCGCGCCATCGCCAAGATCGCGCCGCGCCCGCTCTTGCTGATCCACGGCACTGCCGATGAGCTGGTTCCCGTGCAGCATGCCCATCGCAACTTCGCCGCCGCGAATGAGCCCAAGGAGCTTTGGATTGCCGAGGGCGCGATTCACTGTGGGACCTATTTCCTCGACCGCCCCTATTACTGCCATCGCGTAGCCAGCTTCTTCGACGAGCACCTGCGCGAGGAGTCCATCAGTCAGGCGAGCTAGCGCCACCTAGTATCCAGTCCAGCAGGTATTTGAACTGCGGCAGCATGGTAGAGTGCCTCACGCTGCCTGTGGCAGTGGAGTGCCCTCGGTCACGGTTCCTGATGGGCACTGCTCCCGCCAACCGGGAATGGACGACGGCCGGCGAGGCGGTCGGCGGGATGGGACTGGCCTTCCAGCGGCGAACTGCCTAGTCCATCGTTTCCCCACAGGTCACATTGGCGACGGCGCCGGTCATCGCGCTGGCACGATCCGACGCCATCAGCACCGCCATATTCGCCACTTCAGCCAGCTTGGGCATCCGTTTCAGCAGCGTTCGCTCTGCCAACTGGGCCTCGAAGGCGTCTCGAGTGACGCCAGCCTGCTGGGCCAGATGGCTCATGACCCTGTCCACCACGGGGGCATCCGGCGAACCCGCCGAGCGCAGACAGACCACCCGAATGCCGTGCGGACCGAGCTCTCCTGCCAGTTGGCGGCACAGTCGCTCGATCGCAGCGCCTATCATGCCAAAGTTCCCGCTGTTGGGAAGAAACATGCGGGCGGGTGTGGCGGTGATGGCAAGGATCACGCCCGATCCGGCCTTGAGCATGTGTCGCGCCGCCGCGGTGGTGGTCAGGAACTGGGTCTGCATGGCATCGGTGATCCCCAGGGTAAATGCGTCAACCGACATCTCCACCAAGGGGTCGCCCTGATCGGCTTTGGACGCGATGGCATTGAACGAGATATCGATCCGCCCCGTCTGCGCGACGATTTCGCTCAGATGCTCTTCGACCGCCTGCGCGTCGTGCGCGTCTACTGACGCCACCATGGCCACACCACCCGTCTGGGCGATCTCGCGAGCGAGTGCGTCGAGGGGGGATGTGGTGCGGCCGGCGAGATAGACCCTGGCCCCCTCGCGAGCAAAGGCACGGGCCACGGCGCTGCCGATGGCGCCTCCTGCTCCGTAGATGACCGCCGTTTTCTGCTCCAGTAGCATGTCCATTCCCTCCCGGTTGGGTGTGTGCTGCGCGAGCCTCCCGCGAGACGTGCCAACGGCAAGACGACTTGATACTCGCTGGTTGACAGGAACGCGGGGTGCTACAGTATCTACCGATCCGTCATGAGCATACTACCCGTGTCAAAAACTGAGCGCTAGCCCGTTTCAATCCTCTCAGGTCAGGCATAGCGCAGCCCGAAAGGGCAGTGGTATACTCAAAGGTGAGGCGTCTCCCGCCTGCGTTTTGTGGTGTCTGCCACCACACGCCATCTGCCGCGCGCGCGACTTGCGAAGGGGCAGCCAGGATGATTGATCCTGACGAGTTTTCAGACGAGATCTATCAATCGGAGCTGGTTGGCGCCGACTGGTACAAGACCAATATTCCCTGCCAGGTGGGATGCCCCGCCCGGACAGATATCTCGAACTATATCGGGCTCATCTCTCATGGGAAGTTCGATGAAGCCTATGTGTTGAACCGGCGCTCGAACGTGGTGCCGGGCGTGCTGGGCCGCACGTGCGCTCGCCCCTGCGAGCCGGTCTGCCGCCGCAACAAGGTGGACGGCAAGCCGGTCTCCATCTGCTGGCTGAAGCGCGCGGCGCATGACCACCGCGAGTATCGCCTGCTGCCAGAGCAGCCTAAGATAACCAAGGATAAGAAAGTCGCTGTCGTCGGCGCTGGGTCGGCCGGGGTCGCGTGCGCGCGAGAGCTCGCCGAGATGGGCTATGCTGTCACGGTCTATGACATGTATCCCGCGCCCGGCGGCATGATGGTGGGCGGCATTCCCGTCTGGCGTCTGCCACGCGAGGTGACGCAGGAAGAGGTTGACGACTATCTCGAAGCCCTCGGCGTCGAGGTGAAGCTCAACACACGCGTGGGTACCCACGTGCAGCTCACCGACCTGCTCAAAGACTATGACGCCGTCTATCTCGGCC
>DASWAC010000635.1:0-3358 GCA_036391335.1 Ktedonobacterales bacterium | reverse complement strand
AGGCACGATCTGGGAGATCCACCCCATCACCCACATCGAGATCTCGTCCGGCTATGGCTGGCGAAGCATCGACGGCTAGCGCCGCGCTCGCGGCCAGACAGGAGGCAGCATGAAAAAGGGCATCACGCTCATGGTGCGCGTCTATGTCGAGGGCGATGATGATCCCGCCCACGATTTCACGCAGGTAGGCACTCAGGTCACGACGCAGATGTTTCAGACGGCGTTCAAGTCATTCACCGCGCCCTACACCTTCCAGGTGCTCAAGATCACGCCGGTCGAGGGCGGGGACGACGACAGCAGCGACGACTCCGACGCAGCCCAGGCAACCCCGCTGCTGCAATATACCCCGCCGGCAGGCGCGCAGCCTGGCGGCATCCCGTCGCCACAGGCCGGGCCTACGACCGGCCCCAAGCGAAATCCCGGCAGCCAGGGCTAGCGGTCGTCTCAGACCAGCACCGTGCCAATGAGCCGCACCACGTTGCGGTTATTCGTCAGGCCGAGCCAGGCGGTGGGCGCCCCGGCGAGGTCCGCGCCGAGCACCCACACCTGACCACCTCGCAGGATGAAGGGCGAGGCATCTGTGCCGCCGGAGCCATTCGTCAGCATGCCCGCCACGGCCAGGCTGTCAGTGCGGCGAGTCATCAGTGCGGCGTGCGCCGTATCGATCAGCCACACATCGTGGCCATTGATGCTGTGGTCCGACGCCGCGGCATCTTGGGCGACGATCAGCTCTGCGCCATCGAGTGACGGGCTCATCGTGATGCTGTCGGCATAGGTGACGCCATCGCGTGCCTCTGGGCCGCCCAGCGTGACCGTGGCCAGCAGCGACATCCCCTGCGCGCCAAGACTCACCACCGAGACACTCGCGCCTGGGCTGGGTCGCGCCAAGTAGACCTGGGGCAGATAGCCGCTGGGGCTGCTGGCCAGCGCGCCCACCGCGAAGCTGCCGGGAAAGGCAAGCTCGTGCGTCAGGGAGGCGTCGAGCACCGCCATCTCACGCAAGATCCCATAGTGTCCGCTTTGCGCATCCGCCAAGTCAAGCACGTCGAAGAGCTGCGTGCCATCGGGTGAGATGGCAAGCGTGCCACCCAGCGTCTGGGTCGCCGTCATCGCGCTCGCGTCCAGCGCGGCGGGAACGCCAATCGCCTGATCGCTGCTGATGGCCGCAAGCGTCGGACGCTGCGAGAAGTTGCTGGGCATCGTCCGCAGGGTCGCGCCAGTCGCGAGGTCTGCCACGAGAATCCGCAGCCCATTGGCGGCGCGTGACGAATCGGTCAGGCCGACATACATCTCGGGCTTGGTGGGTGAGATCACCAGCGAGGTCGCCCGTGTCCCGGCAGGAAGTGGCGCACCGCCCTCGGCGAAGAGCGGCGCGACGAATTGTGGCTCGCCAGTTTTCACATCAAAGCTGATGAGCGCCTGTCCTCCGTGATCGCTGGGCGCGGAGATCTCGACGAGCTGGCGCCCGTCCGGAGAGAGGGCGATGGCGGTGGGCAGGCTCTCATCGGTCGCGGTCACCGCGTTCACCGTCTGCCCCGGCAAGGTGTGCGTCACCTGACCGGTGCGCTGATCGGCCACGATAACCTCGTCAGCCATCCACACAGGACCAGAGCCATTGGAGACCGGCACCAGCACATCAGTCTCGGCGACCAAGCTGCCGCCCTGGCCCGCTGCCGGCACGTGCCTGAGGGTATTGGCCAGCGCCCCATTCACCGGCACCGCCTGAGGTCGCACCACGTAGTGCGCTAGCACACCGGCCAGCGCGACCACCACCGCCACCAGAATGCCCGTCACCAACACGGTGCGCCCCGTAAACGCGACAAATCGCCGCTGGCTGCGCCCCAGGGGGCGTGTCGCCACACGTATGCGCACGCGGTCGCGCAGGTCCGGCACAGGCACTGGCTGGTCGGCGGTCAATCTCGCCACCAGCTTATACGGCGCGGCGATCGACCTGGCGCGCGGGCCACACGTCGGACACGCAGCAACGTGCGCGCGCACGGTGGCCGCCACTCCTGGTGGCAGCTCGCCACTGATCTCGGCGACGAGAATTTCATCATCGAGCGGGCAGCGCAGCGGCTTGAGGCGCTCACGAGCGAGCGGGATGGTGGCTGGCGCGGCGCGCAAGGCTTGCGATCGTCGTGTCAGCATCGTCATTCCTCATCTCGCGGTGACTCGCTCACCAGCTGGGACTGGACTGGGACCATCGGGGCGAAGGTCTCTGCGCGTGAGACTGGGACGGCGGGGGCGTCTTGTTCGTCGTGCACGGGTAATGCGTCCACCACACGTATGCGGTCGGTGTCTTCTGGAATCGGAGCGGGCTCAAGGGTCAGCGGGCCAAGATAGCCGGGATATTCCCCATCGGGGTCAAAAGGTGACGCGTTCCCATAGGCGAGATCACGTGGGATGCCCATCGCGCTGATCAGGCGCTCATAGCGTGCGCCAAAGTCACGCAGCCCAGCCACCACTCGGGCACGCGCGACAGTGGGTGACAATCCCAGCGCGTTGGCCACCTCGAGCGTGTTGAGTGCCGCCACCAGGTGCAGCGCCATCGCGCGTGAGTCTTCGAGTGGGAGCTCAGCCAGCACGGAGCGGGTGAGCCGGTGGCGCAACACATCTTTTGGATCAACAGGCTCGACTTCCAGCGTCAGCATCTCGGCACTGCCCAGACTGCGCTGCGCGAAGGCAAGCGGCCTCGTCTGGCGGCTCGACACATTGCGCAGAGACCTGGTCGTGGTCGTCGGGGAGGGCGATCCCGGACCGGCGATCAGGCCCGTCAAGCGCATCGTCGGCAGCCGCAGGCCGCGCCTGACGAAGGGATGGCGCAAGACATCGAGTCCATCGTCGGTGGCGGTGCGCAGCAGCCACAGGCGCAGATGGTCGCCGCCGCGCGGACCCTGGATGCGCCGCTCCATCCGCACGAAGATCTCTTCGACGAGCGGGGCGAGACCTTCTGAATAGCCGGTGAGGCGAGCCAGATAGCGCACGAGCAACGGCTGGTAACGGGCAATGAGCGCACCCAGCGCCCAATCGGCGCCTGCCCGCACCTGCTCGACCAGACGCGTCTCGCCGTCGCGGTCCACATCCGCGATCCCGCCCGGCCCATCCTTCCTGCTCATTCCACAGCTCCCGTGAAGTCCCTCGTACTGCCCGCAGTGCTCAATAGCTATGACGAACGAGCGCACCCAATAGCGATGAGTATGCGCCGGACGTCGTCGAGCCCATGACCTGTCCCGCTTTGTCCGCCGGGACCGCTACGACTCCTCGCCGCCTTCGGGCTCGCGGTCCTCGGCGCTGCCGCCGTCGACAACCCCGTGGCGCGAGAGCAGCTGATCGGGTCCCCAGCCCGGAGGCCCCCCAT
>DASWAC010000634.1:0-5048 GCA_036391335.1 Ktedonobacterales bacterium | reverse complement strand
GAAGTGCTCGTGGGCTTCATCAATGGCGCGACGGATTACCGTGAGCGCGACCAGTTCACCGAGATGGGGCTGGATGGCATTGCGCTCTGCGGCGCGCTGCACATGTGGATCGAGCGGTCCGGGGCAGTGCCCAGCGGCGAGGTCAGCAGCGAGTATTACGCCGTGGTTGGCGCCCAAACCTATGATGAACGGCTGCGCGCCTTCGCCGGTCAGCAGCGCGACCTCATCTTGCGCGCCCGCACACTCAGTGAGGATGAGAGCCTAGACGGTGAGTTGCGTGCCACACTCGCCACGCTGGGCGATTCCCACCAGCGGCGTGCTGACTGGTGCGAGCTTCGCGCCGACGAATTCGCCGTGACGAGAGCGCTCGTCTATAAGGGCGGGGGCCAGGGATGGGTGCAAGAAGAGGTCACGACGGCCATCGCGCGCGAGACGCCGCGCGCACCTGCCCCCATCGCCGATGGCGCCGAGGCGGACTCTGTGCCCACCGCACCAGCGGCTGAGCCACCTGGGGAAGCTGTCAACGTGGCGATCATCGCCGCACAGCCCGCACCAGAGGCAGCGGCTGAGGAGCCTGCGAGTGAGCCGCCGTTGAGCCTGACCTACGCTGATGCGCCCGATGCGGAGCCGCCGCGCGCCGAAGTGCCAGTGGCGCCGACGCTGGCCGATACGCTAGATGTCACCCCCGGCGCCGCACTGCCTGAGACCTCGGCCCCCTTGACACAGGCCGACGCTCCAGTGGGCCACGCTGACTCGCCAGAGCCCACCACGCCGGCGGCGCCCGCCCCGCCCCGCGCCCGTGTGCGCCGGGTGTCACGTCCGGCCGGGCCGGCGACGACGCGCAGGCCACGCGTCACCAAGCTGGCCGCCGCCAAGAAATCCGCGCCGGTGTCATCAGAGGAGCCGCCGCAAGAATGAGGGGGTAACCTCTCGCTTGTCACGCTGCCGGTGGAAGGAGCTCGCATGGCCAGGAAAAGCTCGCCCGCGCGGGAGCCCCAGACACCTCACGCGCTACGCCTCTTCAATACGCTGACCCGCACCGTCGAGCCCGTGACTCCACTACGTGCGGGCCACGTCTCGATCTATACCTGCGGACCGACAGTCTATCGCGAGGTGCACATTGGCAACCTGCGCTCCTTCATGATGGCGGACTGGATCCGGCGGACACTCACCCTGGACGGCCTGGCGGTGCGCCACGTAAAGAACATCACCGACGTGGGTCACATGCGGCAGGACGTGCTGGACCGTGGCGAAGACAAGCTGATCGCGCAGGCCCTCAAAGAGGGCAAGACCCCCTGGGAGATCGCGGCGTATTACACCGAGGCGTTCCTGCGTGACGAGCGGCGGCTCAACATCCTGCCCGCCGATGTCTTTCCCCGCGCTACCGACCACATCGCCGAAATGATTCGCGTCACCGGTGATCTGCTCTCCAGGGATATCGCCTATGAGGGCAACGGAAACATCTTCTTTTCCGTGGCCAAGTTTCCCGACTATGGAGCGCTCAGCGGGAACCTGCTAGAGCTCCTGGGCGCGGGCATGCACACCGCCAGCGAGCTCGATTCTTACAAGCGCGCGCCTGAAGACTTCCCCCTGTGGAAGGCCGCGGAGCCGGGCCGGCTGATGGCGTGGGAAAGCCCGTGGGGCATGGGCTTCCCTGGATGGCATATCGAGTGCACCGCAATGAGCATCAAGCACCTCGGTCCTCAGCTCGACATCCACACCGGCGGGGTGGACAACATCTTCCCCCACCACGAGGATGAGCGCGCCCAGAGCGAAGCGTGGACCGGCCTGCGCTTTGCCCGCCATTGGGTGCACGGCCAACATTTGCTCGCCGATGGTCTCAAGATGGCGAAGTCCACCGGAAATGCCTATTCCTTGAGTGATGTGGTCGCGCGTGGCTTCGATCCGCTGGCCCTCCGCTATCTCTTCACTCAGGTGAAATATCGCGCGCGGGTGAACTTCACCTTCCGCGCGCTCCGCGCCGCGCAAGTCGCCCTCGACCGCCTGCGCGAGCATGTGGCCTGGCTGGTGCGTGAGGCTGGCGACGAGGTCCCGCGTGGACGCATGCTCCAGCATGCTCGCATGGACGAATTCCAGGTGGCCCTCCATGACGACCTGAACCTGCCCCGAGCGATGGCAACCACCTGGGCGGTGGCTCGCGACTCCACCATGCCCACGGCCACCCGGCTGGGCCTGCTCACCCTCTTCGACGAGGCGCTAGGGCTGGGCCTGCGTGATTACACCACTGAGCATGCCAGCCGCCGAGCGGCGCATGTGTCCTCACTGGCGAGTGCCCTGCCTGTGGTGAGCGACGAAAAGTCGCCCGAGGCGCTGGTCACCCTGGCCACACGACGCAGCCAAGCCCGATCCCGACACCGCTGGAAACAGGCGGATTCCTTGCGCGCGAGGTTGCGCGCGGCGGGCTGGGAGCCGCGTGACCACCGCGACCATACACTGCTCGTGCCAGCTATCGTCAATGAGCGCCTCATCAGCCATTCGTCTGAAATCCCCTCGCGTCTCGACCAGCCCGACACATGCGCTATCTCCGTCTGCCTGCTGGCGCATGAGAACCACGACGAGCTAGAGCGCACGCTGGCGAGTGTGATGCGGCAACGCGGACAGATAGACATCGAGGTCATCATCACGGATAACGGCTCGACCGGCCAGACCTATCGCTGGCTGCGAGACCTCGATCAGGCGGGCCAGCGCGATGGCGTGCCGGTCAGAGTCATCTTCGCCGATCATGACATGGGCTTCGCTGCCGGACGCAATGCGGCGCTGCGGGCCGCGGGCGGGCGTCTCATCGTCGTGCTCGACACCAGCATCGAGCTGACCGGGCCCATCTGGGACGCGATCATCCCGGCGCTGGAAGATGCCACAGTGGGCGTGGCCGGCCCGTTTGGCCTGGTGACGGATGACCTGAAGGACTATCGCGAGGACGCTGGCCCAGACGTGGATGCCATTGAGCAATACCTCATGGTGTGCCGGCGCGAGACACTGCGTGAGGTGGGCCTGCCAGACGAGCGCTTCCGCTTCTATCGCCTGATGGACCTCGACTGGAGCCTGGAATTCAAGCGCTCTGGCTATCGCGCGGTCGTGCTGCCAGAGCTTCGCGAGTGCCTCATCAAGCATCCCCATCGCGAATGGGAGAGCCTGAGTGACGATGAGCGCGCGACGAAGAGTAAGAAGAACTTCGACCTGTATTACCGCCGGCGACATCATGCCGGCAGCCTGCTCGTGGCGGCCTATGATCCAGAGCAGGGCGCGCCGTGGGGCCACGACCACGAGATTGCCGATGACACCCTGCGTGAGCCGCGCTTCGAGCATCCCCCGATGGAGGGCGCCGGTGGGCATACGCATGAGCATAAGCACTGGCCAGACCACGCCCACACGCATGAGCACACGCACGAGCCCGCGGAGCGCTGGCACCAGCCGCACACATTGGCGCACTACGTGCCGCACCGGCATGAGCCCACCGTCGCCAAACGAGCAAAGCGTCAACCGGAGCGGTCCGCCACACGTACCTCAAAGAGCTAGTGTAGAGCGCAATGGTCTGCTATACTGGCGCGGTTACGCTCGACGTGCGGCTGGGCGCACATGAGGGGAAGGACTGAGAGGTTGAGCGCACGTATCTGCCCGCACTGCGGGTCTCCCAATAGCGCGACGGACGAGCGCTGTCGCGTCTGTGGCTGGCTGCTCGTCGGGCAGGGCGCGCCTGTTCCCATGAGGGCATCCACCGCGCAGGGACCGCAGCCTCCCGGTCCGCCACCGGGCTACCCCGCCTATCCCTATCCACAGTATCCACCGAATCCCTACGCGCAGTATCCACAGAGCCCTTATCCGTACTATCCACCCTATGCTCAGCCCTATCAGCGGCCAAAGCGCGCGAAGGGCGAGATCTATGCCCTGGTCGTCTCGTGGATCGTGACGGTGTTGGGCGGGATCTCGGCCTTACTCGGCACGCTGGTGGTGCTCATCGGCGTCCTGGCGTTAACCAACTCACCAGATAGCCTGGCCACGGTGGGGGCCGTCTTCGACTTCGGCCTCGTGCCGGTGGTGGGCGGCATCCTCGCGCTGATCGTTGGCATCCGTGGCATCCTGCGCCGCCAATCTCCTGTCTTTGCGCTGCCGAGCTGGTGGCTCTTCCTTGGGCTAGCGATCCTGGCCATCACCGCGGGAGTCGTGCTCTGGAATATCAACCCCTCGCCAGGGCTGAGCTATGCGGTGATGCCTCTGGTCGTGCTGAGCGGGGCGCTTCCCGCGCTGGCCCTCTTCGCGCTGGCCTCCTCGCGCCTGGCGAGCCCGGCCACTCAGCGGCACATCGGCGTCTCGATGCTCTATGGCATGACCCTTGCGCCGCTGCTCGCGATCATCCTCGAAGTGGTGGCCGCGGTGCTCATCGTCGTGGTGCTGCGCTCGCTGGGCCACGACGTCTCAAATACGGTCTTAAACAACAGCTTCAACTTTCAGGATCCCGTGCAGCTCGTCGCGGCATTGCTAGAGATCTCCGTGACGGCCGCCGTCGTCGAGGAGCTGGTGAAGCCGCTGGGCGCGCTGCTCATCATGCCGCGACTGCGCACGAAGTCCGAGGCGTTCCTGGTGGGCATGGCGGCAGGCATCGGCTTCAACATCGTCGAGACGGTTGGCTACATTACCGGTGGTCAGGCTGACTGGATCAGCATCGCCATCGAGCGCGTGGATGCCGGCCTGCTGCATGGTGTGGGCGCGGGCATGGGCGCGTTGGGATTCTGGTACCTCATCAATGGGAAGGGTGAGTCACATCGCTGGCTGAAGGGGCTTGGCGCGCTGGCCTATGCTATCGCGCAGCACGCCATCAATAACGGTGGCGCGGTGCTCATCAGCGCACTGCCCGCTCCGCTCTCGACGCTGCTCAATCAGACGCTGCTGCTCGGCAGGCTCCCGGTGCAGGCGGCTGATTTCGTCTTCTTCGCCTATGGTGGCCTCATCCTCGTGGTGTTCCTCATCGTGACAAGCCGCCTTCGCCGCTCGCAGACCGCAGTGGCAGGAGGCGCCGCATGAGCCTCGCA
>DASWAC010000633.1:0-2158 GCA_036391335.1 Ktedonobacterales bacterium | reverse complement strand
GCATAAATAGAGTCTGCTCGGCTCGGCAAGACAACCCTGGCGTGTCATCCCTCTGCCGCAGTGATGGAACACACTGTGTGCGGTGGGGTCCGAGCTCTCCCACCCATTCGATGCGATCCCGAATCGCGACGGCATTAGTCATAGTGCCTGCCGTCCTCCAACACGCGCCATGTTTATCCTGGCCCGCTCCTCGTCGCAAAAACATCACAGCTCGATCAAATGAGTGCGGCACAGGCATGCGACTGTGACCTATCTGTTATCGCCGACCAGCCGATAACAGGAATATGATGATAGAGGGCGTCTCATCGTTGTCTGCTCCGAGAGCATGACGGTAACGCCCATGGACATCGGCTCCTCTCCTTAGACCTCCTTCCCGTGCATCCAGCAACACATCCATTTCGCGGGTGCGCTGGAACACCTCAAAGATGGCATCGCGAAACGCCCCCATGCTCGCGAGGCCTGGTCTCGCGCTACCAGTCCAGCGCAGGACCCCTTACGTAGAAAGGTGCATCACGTGCATAGCGCTTCGACCATCCACGCCGCCTCGCGCATCGTCTCCATTGATCCCAACACTGATCAGCGATGGGACCGCTTCGTCGGCGCGCATCCAGATGCGCTGGTGTTTCACCACTCGGCATGGCTGCGCGTGCTGGGGGAAGCCTTTGACTACAAGCCAGTCCACCTCGCCAGCGAGGACGCGGATGGCCAGCTCTGTGGCGTCTTGCCGCTCTTCGCCCTTCATGGGCTGATCACAGGGCATCGCTTCTCATCGCTACCACGAACCCCACTTGCGGGACCGCTGACGCGCGATGTAGAGACCACGAGCGCGCTCCTGAGGGGGGCGATCGAGCGCGTCCGTGCCGTGCCCGGCGCGCAGCTCCAATTCAAGCTCGCCTCAGATACACTCAGTGGTCTGGTGGCGGACCTCGTTGGCGCGCGCTGGCGCCAGTCCTATCAGATTGACCTGCCCGAGCGCCCAGAGCAGCTCCGCTTTGGCAGTGGGCGTAACCAGGCTCGTCTCCGCTGGGCGATCAAGAAGGCCGCCCGCCTCGGCGTCGTGGTGCGCGAGGCGGAATCTGAGGCCGACCTGCGCCAGTGGTACAACGTCTATCTCGACACCATGCGCTGGTATTTCGTGCCCCCACGCCCCTATCACTTCTTCGAGCTGGTCTGGCGTGATCTCAGGCCTCAGAAAATGCTGCACCTGCTCCTGGCAGAGCGCCACACGGCAGGCGGCGTCGAGCTTCTGGCGGGCTCACTCTTTCTGATGTACGGGAAGACCGTGTTTTACACCTTCAACGGCCGGCGCAGAGAAGGCCTTATATATCGCCCCAACGACGCCTTGCAGTGGAAGGCAATTCACGATGCCTGCGAGGCGGGTTACCAGTATTACGACCTCGGCGAAGTCACCAGCGATCACTCCACCCTCGCCGATTTCAAGAGCAAGTGGGGCGCCACCCCACACTGGCTGCACCGTTACTACTACCCGGCCCCCAGCGAGGTCGAGATCGGCATCATGGAGTCAGACAGCTGGGCCGGCAACCTGCTGCACTCCACGTGGAAGCACCTTCCGCTGGCCGTCACCGTTTCGCTGAGCGATTGGGCCCATCGTCACTTCTAAGCCCAGCACGCCGTTCGTTCGATCATGGGCATGAGAGCCGCCCTGAAAAGAAGCTGGACCACTGATGATCAAGATACCAATCGGTCACACCTCCCAGCCCACGCTGGCGCCGAAGGTCCCTCGCTGGCGCCACATTGCCCTCCTCGGCGGCACCACGACATGGCGTGACTGCCTCACAGCGGTGGGGGCACTGCTGATGCCACACCGGCTCGTGCGTGGACCTGCCATCGCGGACTACGAGCGCGCCTTTGCCCGGTGCACCGACACGCGCTGGGCCTTCAGCTTCGCGAACGGGCGGGTGGGACTCTACGGCATCCTCCAGGCGCTCGGTGTAGGCCCAGGGGACGAGGTGTTGCTGCAAGCGCCTACTCATATTGTGGTGGCGAATGCCGTACGTTACCTCGGTGCGGTGCCAGTCTATGTCGACTGCGATCCGATCTCCTACAATATGGATTTCGCCCAGGCCGAGCGCCTGGTCACCGCGCGCGCACGTGTCCTGCTCGTGCAGCATACGTTTGGTGTGCCGGCTGATCTCGA
>DASWAC010000632.1:0-2640 GCA_036391335.1 Ktedonobacterales bacterium | reverse complement strand
CACGAAGACGAGGCCAGCCCCATCCTGCAGCCATGCCAGATAGGAGATGGTATCGCCTTGAATAGGAACCTGAAAGAGCACCGTTGATCTGAGTGAGTGCAGGTCCATGATCCGCATAACCTGCGCGGTGATGGGCTGTGGGTCGGTCGTGCCGCGGTAGTCAAATAGCGCGTATGCCAGCCAGCGTGGTGAGGAGGGATGCCACGCAACCGGCGCATAACCGTTGAATAGGGATGTAGAAGGCATCTGATCATCGGCCACAGCCAGGCTGATGCTTGCTACCTGCGTCCCGGGGCGAGGAAGGTGATCGCTCACGCCCACTGTGCGCATCACGACTTCTGGTCCGCTCCCCATCAGGAAGCGCACATCTTGCCCATCAGGCGACCAGGAAATCTGACCGATAGCGCACGAGCCAAATTTGTCAGTAAACCTCTCTGAAGTCACATAAAGCGCAAGGGTAGGATCTGGCTGAGCGGAGGCGTCATAGATCGCAATCACGCAATCAGCCACTGTCTGAACCACGGCCAGGTAGCGCCCATCTGGCGACCACGAGAGCGCATGGATGTTGTCTCCCAGTGGGAGCGACGTGATATGCCCTCGCGAGAAGTGACCATTGCCATCGGCACTGGCCATCAAGAGGGCCTCGGTGTCGCCGCCATGCAGATACGCATCGCAAGCAACACGACTGCCATTTGGGGCGATAGCCGTAGCACGGCTGCACTCGCCACCCATCGAAAGGGCCTGATGACTTGAGCCATCGAGATTGGCGGCATGCAGATCGCCATCGAGGTTGAGCAGCACACGCGTCTGGCCGCTGCTATCCGCGTAGGTAGCGATACTATATATGCGGCCTCCGCTGGAGCCATCAGCGCTACGCAGGCGGGAGAGCGCCTGGAGGAACCGGACATTGGGGATATCCAGCCGAGGCTGTGTCAAAATGCGCGTCTGGTCCCATGGATAGCGGCTACACGCCAGAAGGGCGCAGAGCATCACGGCGCACACGATGCCAGTGGCGGCGCGAGAGCGCTTTCTCATAGGTGGCGAACCTTTCACCCACTGCTATGGAAAGCTACGCTCGCATGCGAGGAATGCTCAACAGCGCCCGGCGGCCGCTACAGTCTCACGCCATAGGTGGCGAAGAGCCAGTAAGCCGAGGTGAGCCACAGGCCTAGCAGCACCGTGAAGAGCAGGCTTCCCGCGACGGGCAGCGCCCAGCCAGGGAAGCCACGCATCCGCACGAGGAAGACCTTGCCCACGAAGACGCCATAGACGATCGCGCCCAAGGCCATGTGGATGCTCACGCGCAGATCGATCGGGGTGACCCCCACGAGGAAAAGGCAATAGAAGGCCACCGGCAGCGTCAGCAGGATGGCCAGGCGTCCCGACCAGCGATGGACCACGTGGTAGAAACGCCCCTTGGGTGGGAAGCGCAGCAGGCGGTAGATGCGCGCGGCGGTCAGCAGCTGGAAGCACGCCAGCGCCAGCGCCACACTCGACAGCCAGGCCTTCAGGTGAGGGGTATCGCTGAAGAAGAGCGAGAGCTCCTGCGGCTGGTGTGTGGTGATAAACATATAGCGGATGGCCAGGCCGGCGCTCACGGTGACCAGCGCGCCAGCCACGAGAGGGAGCGCCAGCCACCAGCGGATGCCGCCGCGCTTCTCATTGGACGATGGCTGGCTTGGCTGCGGGCGTGCGACGCTCTCTCGCTGGCTCATGGGCGGCTCCTCGGGGAGATGGCGGAGAATTCGAGCTCGACTTGCCACGACACTTGGCCTCCCCGCGTTGGATGGCTAGCCCTATTGTACGCCACCAGGCACACGAGCGGCGCTCGCCGCCAGCCCAAGCCACGCGCGGGCCGCGCACCGTCACCTGACCCCTCGCCAGGGGACACCTGGGGGACACGTGGAGACGGGATATGGTACACTAGGCCCGCATTCACCGGCTTCGTCGGTTTGAGTGCCCAACCATTCACGCGTTTGAATAGCGCATGCACTGGCCGAGGAGGCGGACCAGTGGACGAGGTGGGAGCCGTTCGAGACGTCAGCGGGGAGCTCCCAGGGAGGGCAACGCCACCCCCTATCAAGGATGTGGGGAAAGCCGATGGGCGACCATCGGGGCAAGACACATCCATCGGCGAATCCGAAAGGTCATGTGCCAACACATGTGTGGCATCGTAGGCTACGTAGGCCCGCAGAGCGCTTCACCTATTCTCCTGGAGGGGCTCCGCCGCCTGGAATATCGCGGCTATGACTCCGCAGGTGTCGCCGTGCTCTCACCCTCCGGCGAGCTGCACCTGCACAAGAAAGCCGGCAAGCTCAAGAACCTCTCTGATGTCCTCGTCAGCGCCGAGCCCCAGGGCTGCATCGGCATCGGGCACACCCGCTGGGCCACCCATGGCGTGCCCAACGACGAGAACGCGCACCCACACCTCGACTGCACCGGTGGCGTGACGGTAGTGCATAACGGCATCATCGAGAACTATGCCGAGCTGCGCGACCATCTCCTCACCCAGGGGCACACCTTCGTCTCGCAGACCGACACTGAGGTGCTGGCCCACCTGATCGAAGAGCAGATCGCCTCCGGCGCGGACCTCCACGCGGCGGTGCGTGGCGCGCTGCGCCAGGTGCGCGGCGCCTATGC
>DASWAC010000631.1:0-3744 GCA_036391335.1 Ktedonobacterales bacterium | reverse complement strand
CCGAGATCAGTGACTCAACTCACCCTGCTGGGCTCCACGGAGGTGACCTGCCAGGGTCCTGAGAGCGCGCTCATGGATGTGCTATATCCGTGATCGACCTCGTGGTCGTGAGTCGCCAACACGCCCACCTCGCGGCGGCAGGGCTAAATGTCGAGAGAGTGCACTGCACGGTGCGTAGGACAGTGCGATCTGCTCGCCCGACATCAAGAATGTTTCAGGTCGTCGCGAGGATGCAGCGTCGGCTGGAATCGGCGATATGCGGATGTGCCGCTTGCACATCCGTGCGCCTCCACCCAAAGAAGAGAGTGAGGACTCGCATGGATTCAAAGATTGCGTCGGGGATCTGGTGGTCACTGGCCCTACGTGGCGTGTTGGCGATCCTCTTTGGCGTCGTCGCCTTCTTCTACACCGGCCAGACTCTGCTGGCGCTGGTGTATGTCTATGGCGTCTTCGCGGTCCTCGCCGGGCTCGCGAGCCTCGTCACCGCGGTGCGCGCGGGGGAGGCGCACCAACGCTGGGGCTGGCTGGCTGCCAGTGGCCTGCTCGGTGTCGCCGCCGGGGTCGTGGCCTTTGTCTGGCCAGGGCTCACCGCGCTGGCCGTGGTCTACTTGGTCGCTGCGTGGGCCATCGTCACGGGGGTGCTCGAGATCGCTTTCGCGCTGGCCATGCCGGTGACCTTGGCCCATCCCTGGCTGGCTGGGCTCTCTGGCCTCCTCTCGGTCGTCTTTGGCATCTTGCTGGCCATCTGGCCGCGTTCAGGCGCGATCACGCTTACCTGGCTGGTTGGCATTTATGCCATCGCCAATGGCGTCACGCTGCTCTACTACGCCTACCTGCTCCAGGCAGTGCGCAGTGGGGTGCGCTCACTCCGGCAGGCAGGCGATCGCTTGGCCACCGAGCGGGGGCAAGGGTAGGCCTTCTCTCGTGACATGAGATGGCACCGATGCCTGTACACAACCCGTATGTCCGGGAAAGGAGGCAGGCAATCCAAAGAGACAGTAATGGCTCTCGCCTAATGGGTCACCACCCCAGAGTCGGTGACGCTGTACCACGTCACCCCACCAACTACACAGAAGGCTAGCTCGCGTATGACCAGCCCAACGAACCAACCAACCCTGTTCGAGCAGATCGACCTCTACCTGATAGATGGCATGCCCGTCTTCGACATGAACGGCGACAGCCTTGGCGACGTCAAGATGTACAGCACCGCCGCAGGCTACCTGATGGTCGAGTATGGCGCCTTTGACCGGAAGAATCTCTATATCCCCTTCCGGCTCATCCGCAGCATCGATCCCAACGAGATCTACCTCACACACCCCAAAGCAACACTCACCGAGCAATTCACCGAGCCACCGAAGATCCGCACTCACACCGAGGAACGGCTGGTCACGGGACCCGGTGGGGTGATGACATCGGAGAAGCGCGATGTGCAGATGGTGGAGAGCGGCTACGACGACCAGCCGGTGGCTCTCAACACCGTCGACGTGAGCGAGGTGGCAGGCCAGCTCGCGGTCGGCATGGCGGTCTACGACAATAACGGGAACCGGCTCGGCGACCTCACCCAGTACGACATCCCGCGCCGGCTGATGGCCGTCGAGAAGGGCCTCGTCAACCCCAGGGTGCTTTTTGTGCCCTTCAGCGCCATCGCGAACATCGACCAGGGCGACCTGACTATCTACCTGGCGCTGCCGCGTGAGGTCATCGTGAAGGAACATGGCATGCTGCCCGCGGATGCCTAGCGCGCCTGTCCTCACGCTCCATCTTCGGGCACCGCTTGGCCACGAGCACACATGGCGTGGTTAGGTTGCCCTCGGAAACGAAAAGGAACGGCGCATGACCCCACTCACGCCCCATGAGCAGCAAGAGATTGCTCGCGCCAACGACTCGAACCTGCCACCGGTCCTGTTCGTCCATGGCCTCTGGCTCCTCTCCACCAGCTGGGACAACTGGCGCCAGTTCTTCGAGGCGAATGGCTACACCACCCTGGCGCCAGGCTGGCCTGATGACCCTGAGACTGTCAAGGCGGCCAATGAGGACCCGGAGGTCATGGCCCATAAGCGGCTCAAGCAAGTCACCGAGCACTACCTCGACGCCATCGGCCAGCTAGCGAGGAAACCCGCCGTGATTGGCCAGTCCTTCGGCGGGCTCATCGCCGAGAAGCTGGCCGGGGAAGGGGCCTGCGCCCCCACGGTGGCCATCTCCCCTGTCGCCTTTCGCAGCGTGCTCCCGCTGCCCTTGTCAGCGCTGAAGGCAGTCTCGCCGGTGCTGGCGAACCCGCTCAATGCTGGGCATGCCGTGCCGCTCACGTTCGAGCAGTTCCACTATGCGTTCGCCAACGCTGTGGATGAGGCTGAAGCGCGGATGCTCTACGAGAAGTATGCAGTCCCAGCCCCAGGGGCGCCCCTCTTCCAGGCGGCCGCCGCCAACCTCAATCCGTGGACCGAGGACAAGGTGGACACCGAAAATGGCGCACGCGGTCCGCTGCTGCTCATCTCTGGCGAGAAGGACCACACCGTGCCGCCAGCTGTTGTCGCAGCGGCGTTCAAGCGTCAGCAAAAGAACCCTGGGATCACTAAGTATCAGGAGATCCCCAACCGCGGCCACTCCCTGACCATCGATAATGGCTGGCGTGCGGTTGCCGAGGCCGCGCTGAAGTTTATTCAGCAACACCAAGCCTAGTCACGCGAGTGAACACGCGGCAGCATCGGTCGGGATACTGCCCTGCTAATCCAAACTTCCCTGATCTATTCGCGTTCGCCGACTATCTGGCTCCAGGAAAGGCCCTTGAAATCTGCCCCACTGCGGCGCAGGTATGATCAATTGATGGTCCTGGCACATCGCAGGAAAGAGGTGGTTTCAGTTGGCAAGCGAATCTCCGCGCCCGACGAACGCGCCTCCGCTCTTGGCAGCGCTCACACCGCGTTTGCATGAGTTGACCGAGCGGCTGCGCCAGCCACGTGGCCAGCCACGGCCACTGCGCAATATAGGTAGGTTGTTCCGCATCATCGGTCCTGGCCTCATCACCGGCGCCGCTGACGATGATCCCTCTGGCATCGGGACCTACTCACAAATCGGCGCGGCCTTTGGTGCTGGCTTGCTCTGGCTCGCACTCTACTTGCTTCCCCTGATGATCGCGGTGCAAGAGATGTGTGGGCGCATTGGCATGGTGACCGGCCAGGGGATCGCGGGCGTGGTCAAGGCCCATTACAGTCGTCAGGTGCTCCGCGTGGCTGTGGCGCTCCTCCTGCTCGCCAACACGGTCAACATCGGCGCGGACCTGGGCGCAATGGCTGCTTCCACGCGACTGCTCATTCCAAGCGTGCCGTTCTACCCGCTGCTCCTGATTTTCGCGGTCGGCATGGTCGCGGTGGAAGTCTTCGTCCCTTATCAGCGCTACGCGCGGGTGCTCAAAGTCCTCTCTCTGGTGCTGCTCGCCTACGTCATCACCGGCTTCGTGATCCATCCGCAGTGGGGCGCTCTCCTGGTGAGCACGATCGTCCCCCACATCCAGCTCACCCCGGCATACCTCTCATTGGTAGTGGCATTCTTGGGCACGACGATCAGCCCCTATCTCTTCTTTTGGCAAGCCTCCGAGGAAGTCGAGGAGTCGGAGTTGCAGCAATCGTTGCAGCCCACGCCGGACACTAAGCGCCCGCGCGCCATGCAGATGAAGCGGCTAAAGGATCTGCGGCTGGATACGGCGCTGGGGATGATCTCGTCGGAGGTGACCACCTGGTTCATCAT
>DASWAC010000630.1:0-5128 GCA_036391335.1 Ktedonobacterales bacterium | reverse complement strand
ACGCCGGCTATGCGCTGGCCACTAACGATCTCATCCCGCTGCCAGACGGCGCTACCCTCTCGATGCTGCCAGGGCGTCTGGCGGTAGGGCTCGACGCTGATGGCGTCCGTCAGAGCGTGCCCGAGAGCGAAGGCTGGGCGCTCGCGGCGCTGCTCCCGGTGGGCTACACGCGCACGAACCTGCCAGGCTATGATTTGGCCCCACAGGCGAAGCCGCTTCCCTTTTTCGGCTATAGTGCGGTGGTCGGCGTGGGCGAGGCACTCTTTGTCGCGGCCACCCAGACGGATGATCCTGGTCCGTGGCATCCCCGCCACTTTGCGCCCGCGCGTGTGAAGCGCGTGGTAAGGCAGCGGCTGCGTGAGGAGCCCGAGAATGCGGTGCTGAGGCACCACGCGCACTGTGCGCTCGACTATGGCTGTCCGACGGCCACCAACCTCTTCTTGCGACGCGAGGAAGGCGCAGTGGCGGTCTCGGCGGGCTGCAATGCGCGCTGTGTCGGCTGCATCTCGAAGCAAGACGAGGATGGCCTGGTCTCGCCCCAGGACCGTCTGACCTTCCTGCCGCCGGTGGCCGACATCGTGAGCACGGGTGTGGCCCACCTGAGCCTTGGCCGGCGCGCGATCTACAGCTTCGGGCAGGGGTGCGAAGGGGAGCCGATCTTGCAGGCGCGTCTCATCGAGGAAGCCATTCGCGGCATGAGGGCGCAGACCCAGCAGGGCACGATCAACATCAACACGAATGCCAGTGACCCGGCAGCGATGGCGCGGCTCTATGCCGCCGGCCTAGACTCTGTGCGCGTGAGCACGATCTCGGCGCGCCCTGCGACCTACACGGCGTACTACCGCCCTATTGGCTACACCTATGAGGATGTGCGGCAATCCTTGCTTCTGGCACGAGACGCGGGGATCTATAGCTCGATCAACCTGCTCTGTTTCCCGGGCCTGATCGACTGTGAGGATGAGGTTGACGCACTCGTTATGCTGCTGCGTGAGGCAGGCGTGAGGCTGGTGCAGCTGCGCAACCTCAATATTGACCCCGAGGTGCTGTGGCGAAAGGTGAGGCGGCCTGACGGGGCGCCTATGGGTATGCGGGCCTTCATCGAGACGCTGCGCCGTGAGGTGCCTCAGGCGGCCATTGGGAACTACAGCCGGGCAGTGGGTCAGCCTGCGCAGGAGCGCGATGCGGAGCCGATGGCTTAGCGGGTCCGCGCTGCGACGTATCTGGTGGGTGCGGCATTCGTGGGCCGGGGCGCTTCTATGTGGAGTTGGGTCAGCGTAGCGGTGAAGACCTCGGCAGGTGAGATGTCTTTCATGCACACGGGGTTCCCGAACCGGCACTCAGCGGTGGCACTGGCGTCGTAACAGGGCGCACACCAGAGATCGCGCCGGAGAATGATGGCATCGGGCGCGGAGGGACCACTGAGGCCGGGATCAGTCGGCCCATGAATGGCGACCACAGGCGTATTCACGGCGCAGGCGATGTGCATCGGTCCGCTATCACCGGTTACCACGACAGCCGAGGCAGCCATCAGCGCGGTGAGCTCCGGCAGGCTCGTCTTTCCTGTCAGGTCCAGATGTGGCTCGGTCATGCGCGCTGCCAAGGCGTCAGTCAGCAGCCGCTCGTTGGGTGAGCCGGTCAGCACGATGAGCGCATCTAGCTCGCGTGAGAGCCGGTCTGAGAGCCGCGCATAGTGCCCGATGGGCCAGCGCTTCGCCCGGCCATTCTTTGCACCGGGATGAATGGCGATCACCGGGCCGTGGCGGCCAACGGCCTCGCGCGCGGCCTCGAAGTGCGCATCAATCGTGTCGCGCGCCGCGGGCAGCACCCTTAGCCACGGGCGCTCGTCGCCTGGCTCGACGCACGCGCCCACGACGCGGGCTAGATCGAGCACATAGCGTGTCTCATGCTGATGCTTCTCGTAGCGCTTGCCCAGCACCGGATGGGTCATGAAATGCGGGTAGGCCTCGCCCACATAGCCCACGCGACGCCGCGCGCCGGCCAGTCGCGTCAGGATGCTGCCCATGTCGCCGCAGACGCTTATCGCGAGATCATATCGCGGGTGGCGCACGCCGGCAAAGAGGCGCGCGATCTCGCCCAGCCTGCGCCACGACTTCCACGCGCTGGAGTCATAGCTCAGCACGCGGTGGATATCAGGGTCACCAGCAAGAATGCCAGCGGTCGAGCTGCGCACCAGCAGGTCGATCTTGGCGCCAGGGAAGGCGCGCCGCAGCGCTCGAACGGCCGGCGTGGTGAGCACCGTATCGCCCAGCATATCCACACGCACGACGAGGATGCGTCGAATGGCTGGGTCACCCGCCAAGGGGAGCGGCAGCGGCGCGCGGTCGCGCACCACATAGCCGAGGGCGCCGAAGAGGCCCCATACGATACGCTGCGCCAGCTTCTTGAGCACAGCCTGGCTGCGCCGCAGTGCCCGAGTCTCGAACGGGGGACGTCGCTCATAGAAAGGGTCAACGGGAGTCAACGTCGCCAGCGGCAACGCCTCTCGCCCGTCCTGTGATCTAGCCATGAGCTCCTCATCCCCGCATCCATGAGCGTACCAACTATTTCTCGACCAAAATTGCCACGAGTATAGCATAGCACTGGTCAGGGCACGAGACACACGTGTGCGTCAATACCTGCCGACCTCTCAATGATTCGGGATACGCGTGCGGGGCGCCAATCACGCTGAGCGTGAGAGGGCTCGAGTACGGCTCATCCGTCTGTGTCAACGCGGCCAGGCGAATCCCGTGGCCTGCTCGCGCGAGATGGTGTGGCACAGCCAGCACAGAACCCCTGCGCGCGTCAGGTGATCGGTCACATCGCTGGCCTGAGTCACCGAGCGAAATGGCGCGAAAAGCGTGGGTCCACTGCCACTCATACGAACGACGGGTGCGCCGGCGCGCCTCATGGCCGCACGCGCGTCCGCGACGTCGGGATACCCGGCCATGACTGGCAGCTCGAGCGAGTTGGTGAGCTGGTCAAACGGTACCTCATGGCCTGCGCGAATGGACTCGACAATGCCACGCGTGACGGCGCCGTCGCCCCAGTGGGTGGGCGTGAGCGCCTGGAAGACCGCTGGGGTTGGGACGCCAATGCGCGGCTTCGCTAGCACCAGCCACAGCGGCTCGATATCCGGTAGCGGCTCTACACGCTCGCCGCGCCCCTCGATGAGCGCTGTGCCACCATAGATGAAGAAAGGCACGTCGGAGCCGAGCTGTGCGCCGAGGTCAGCCAAGCGCTCGATGGGCAGGTCGAGCCCCCAGATGCGATTGAGCGCTAGCAGGGTGATGGCCGCATCGCCGCTGCCGCCACCGAGGCCACCCTGCACTGGCACCGCCTTGCGCATTTCGATGCGCACGCCGCACAGCGCGCGTGGGCCTGTCTCTTGCCGCAGGAGCACCGCGGCGCGCATGACCAGGTTATCCGCGCGGTTGAGCGAGGCCACGTGTGTGGAAAAGAGGAGGTCATGTGTCTCGAGTGGGACAAAGCGCAAGACATCGTGCAGTGAGATCGACTGCATGATGGAGATGAGGTCGTGGTAGCCGTCCTCGCGCTTACCCAGCACCTCAAGCGTGAGGTTGATCTTGGCATAGGACGGCACCATGAGCGATTCCGGCACGCTGTGTCTCCTCTGGCGTGGTCCGGCGATGTGTTGCGCCTAGCTGGACCCATTCCCATATAATCAATCCTACTCAATTGGCGACACCTGTGCGAGAGCCCACGGACCTCAGGAGGTCTCATGCCCACGCTTCCCGTAGTGACATTCCCAGGATTTACCGCGGTCTCTGGCACTTTGCTCAATGCGAGCACGGTCCTCATTGGCGCGCTTATCGGCCTGAGCATTGGCAATCGCCTGCCCGAGCGCATTCGCAGCAGTCTATTCACTGTCTTGGGTCTCTTTACGGTCTTTGTGGGCATCTCGAATGCGCTCAAGTCCGCGAATCCGCTCATCGTGCTCGGCAGCCTGCTCATCGGCACACTGATCGGTGAGATCATCAACATCGATGGCGGGCTCAAGGCGCTTGGTGACTGGGCGCAGAAGCGGTTTTCGCGCGGTGGGTCGCACTTTAGCGAGGGGTTCGTGACCTCGAGCCTCATCTTCTGTGTAGGTCCGCTGACGATTCTCGGCTCCCTCGAAAACGGCCTGACGGGCGACACGACCAAACTGGCGATCAAGTCAGTGCTCGATGGCTTTGCCGCGATTGGCTTTGCCGCGACGCTGGGCGGTGGGGTCCTCCTCTCGGTGCTCACTATCCTGCTGGTGCAAGGCTCTCTGAGCCTGTTCGCGGGTGCGCTGGCTCCCGTGCTAGGGCAGGGCTCACCCGCGCTGCTGGAGCTCACGGCGACAGGGGGCGTTATTCTCATCGCACTGGGGATCAATCTACTCGACCTCAGGCAGATTCGCGCCGCCAGCATGCTTCCCGCGCTGCTGTTGGCGCCTGTGCTCGTGGGCATCACAAGCGCTATCAAGCTGCCATTTCACTGACCGATGCCTTGACGAGCGCCCGCCGCAAGCGGTATAGTCCTGTGCGACAATCTAGCCTGCTATCCCGCTGGGTGGCCGGTGCGCGCTGAGCGCACTGCCAAGGGAAATCGGTGAGAAGCCGATGCGGACGCGCCACTGTAACTGAGGATGAGAGCTGCTCGCGCTATTTGCGCAGCCACTATCGCCTGCCGCGATGGGAAGGTAGCAGCCATCTCTTGTGGGGATTCCCCACTACCTCGGGAGCCAGGAGACCGACCCAGCTTGGGGATGCTCGCGTTCCTCCGCGCCAGAGGGATGAGCAACGCCACAGTACGTGTGCCCTCATGGTCCTTTGCGGATCTGAGGGCATTTTTGTTGGGGCAAGCGTGAGCCTGGCTGACTGTCTCGATTTTCACGGGCGTGTCGCGGCGCGACGGCGCGCACGAACCTGTTGAGAGGATTCTCTTGCATGACACAACGCACTCACTTCGCCACCGGGCTGGTTGCGCTCGCGCTCGCCGCGGGTCTGCTCACAGCGTGTGGTGGCTCCTCAGCCACGACCACGCCCACGGCCGGGCCGAGCAAGCCCGTCATCGCGACCGATGCCAACGGGGTCGCCATCACCATCCCAGCCACGGCGCCGCAGCGCATCGTCTCGCTCAC
>DASWAC010000629.1:0-5379 GCA_036391335.1 Ktedonobacterales bacterium | reverse complement strand
GGGAACCCGCCGCAAGGGCGGCTCGCAGCTGCTCATTGGTCGTGTGCTTAATGGACACGCGCACATCCGCATCGTGCGCATCAGTGGGCGATGGTGCGCTGCGTCGGCGAGCCACGGCAACCTCCCGTCAGCGAAATGCTGGCGCAGGCGGTCGGGGACACGAGCCAGCAGGCGAGAGGCAGTATAGCACCTGCCTTGTGTGCGGCGTTTCGAGCCGCCCTTTCGGGGCATGCCATTTGGGCAAACGCCACTCCCCACTGCGGACATCTCTCCCCGTGATAGAATGTGTCACGACATGACTTCTGGGTTATGTCGCTTATCAGTCCACTCGATTGTATGTAAAGTAACATGCAATGATTGCGGTGGCATCAGTTGCGTTACGGGACTACGGTCTATAGTGGACGTTCGTGTTCAAAGCGACTCGTTGCAACCGTGTGCGTAAATGAACCGTAGTCAATTCTGAAAAGTGGTCGCTACTGTGGCGACCTTTCAACAAGCGTAAGGCACACACACGACCACTCCCCGCATTGGAGCGGGCTCGAGGCGAATCTGCCGGTGAGGACGAATCGGTAGATTCCTGAGGACGTGTGGAGAGCTCAAGGAAGGGCAAAGTAACATGGCTGACGTGAAGAAGACTCCTGGCAAGCGCGGTCCGAAGCCCGGCACCCCTGAGGCGCGTCGTGGTGGTGAGGCCGTTCGCGCGAAATACGGTCGCGACTTTTTTGCCAAGATTGGCAAGAAGGGCGGCGACACCGTTCGCAAGGAGCACGGCTCGAATTTCTATGCTGAGATTGGCAAGAAGGGTGGCGACACGACCAAGGCCCGTCAGGGCGCTGCCTTTTACAGCCGGATTGGCAAGAAGGGCGGCGAGTCCAACAAGGTTCGCCTGCTCAAGAGTGCGTAGTCGCTGAAGCGAAAACGTCCACTGTCGCGTGAGGCATGGGGTCGGAGCTGTGTGGCTCTGGCCCCATCTCACTATGTGTGGCACCTCGCGATCAGCGCCGATGTGTAGCCGGATAGCTCGCCTATTCGTTATGCATCACGAGTCCCCATAAAGCGCATGCTCCATGAGAATAGTCTCATGCGATACGAGGAGTTCCCAGTGGTAGGCGGAGTAACAGCGCGACGCGTGCTGCGCTTTCGGCAGCGTCTGCGAGGCGCCGACGTGCCTTCAGTCCCAGCGCGATTCCGTGGCGGTCCCGATGGCCCCAATGGCCGTCTAAAGCGCCTGTGGCTGCTGCCTGCCGATGGCGCTGTGTGGCTCCAGATCGAGCGGCGCACCCGACCCTGGCGCACCCAGGCGGTGACGATGCCGTTGAGCGCGGATCAGAGCGAGGCCCCCACCCACCATGCGCTGGAGCTGCATGCGGGCATGCGCACCGTCTGCCACGAAGGCGTCGTCGGCCGCCTCGAAGGCATCACCTTCGATGCCGAGGCCGGGCGAGCACTCTATCTGCTGGTGCGCATCCGTGGCGACGTGGACGCCCTCGTGACGAGCGACGCTGACCCCTATCGCGACCTGCTGCCACTCTCGGGCCAGCTTGCGCAGATCAGCCCGGCATGGGCGGCTGCCTCGCGCGGTCATAACGGCAATGGGAACGGCGCTGTGCTGCACCTCGACGCCACGGTCGAGCAGGTGGCCGCTGCCGATGTGGTCCGCGCTGATGGTGTGCTGGCTGCGGATATCGCCACGATCCTCAATCAGAATCCCGCCGCCGAGCCACTGCTCTCGCGCCTGGGGATCGAGGTGCACGATGGCACCGTGACCCTGACCGGCACAGTGCCCACGGCGCGTCACCGGGCCTCTATCGAGCAGGATGTCTGGCACATTCCAGGCGTCTTCACCGTGCGCAACGAGCTGCGCGTGAGCGAGCGCTAGTCGCGCCAGACAACGAGCCCCCCTCGCCAGACGCCGTGTGTTCAGCGGTCAGGTCGAGGGGGGTTCTGCGCACCGGCCGCGCGTCAGCTATGGCTGGCGGCGCCTGCTGGAACCCACTCTGGCTCATCGTAGGCCATGGGCTTCGCGTCGCTGACGCGCAGGTAGACCGCGCTGAGCGTGGCGGCGGCAATCGCGCAGATGCCACCGGCGAGGAAGGCCATGTGTAGGCCGCCGTTCAAGGCGGCAAGGGGTTTCGTGCCCGCGGCCAGCAGGCTCCCCGTGCGCGACGCGGCCACGCTGGCAAGGATGGCCAGACCCAGCGCGCCGCCCATCATGAACGCGGTATTGACCACGCCTGACGCGAGCCCAGATTCATCGGGGCCGACGTCGCTCATGGCGGCCAGCAGCATCGGGTTGAACGCGATGCCGGCGCCCAAGCCCAGCAAGATCATCGCCGGGAGCACATCCACCACGAAGCTGCCGCCCATCGGAGCCCGTGCGAAGAGCAGCAGACCAATAGAGGCGAGGGAGAGTCCCATCACCAGCGGCCGCTTGATGCCGAAGCGCATGACGAGCTTCGCGGAGAAGCTGAAGGAGAAGGCTGCCATGATGAGATTCGCGGGCAGATAGGCGAGGCCTACGAAGAGCGGCTGATAGCCCAGGACCGCCTGCAAGTAGAGCGCCGAGAAGAAGAACCACGCGAACATGGCCGCTGCCCAGAGGATGCCGACGCCGTTCGCCGTGGCCACATTGCGAATCTGGAAGAGGCGCAGCGGTACCAATGGCGACTCGACCCGTGATTCGACCCACAGGAAGATCCCCATCAGGGCAATCGCCACGGCGAGCAGCCCGATCGTCTGGCCTGAGAGCCAGCCTGCCTCATTGCCGTTCACGATCGCATAGACGGCGATCATCAGCGCCGCAGTCACAGTGACCGCGCCCGCCACGTCGAGATGGGCGGACTGCGCGGGGGCGCGATCATCCGGCAAGACGATCAGCGTCAGCGCAGCGACGACGACGCCCAGCGGAAGGTTCACGAAGAAGATCCAGTGCCAGGTGAGCGCGGACGTCAGCAGCCCGCCGAGGAGGACGCCCACACTGCCACCACCCGCCGCGACAAAGCCAAAGAAGCCCATCGCCTTCGCGCGCTCCGCGGGCTCGGTGAACAGGCTCATGATGAGCGAGAGGGACACCGCCGAGACCACGGCCCCGCCAATCCCCTGGATGGCGCGCGCCGCAATCAGCATCCCCTGCGTGCCCGAGAGACCGCAGGCCAGTGAGGCCAGCGTGAAGAGCCCGATGCCCACCAGAAAGAGCCGCCGGTGGCCCCAGAGATCACCCAGCCTGCCACCCAGCAACAGGAAGCCGCCAAATGTCAGGAGATAGGCGTTCACGACCCACGCGAGCGAGGCCGGCGAGAAGGCGAGATCCTTGCGGATGGAGGGCAGCGCGACATTGACGATCGTCGAGTCGAGCACGATCATCAGATCGCCCAGGCAGAGCACGATCAGCGCTACCCAGCGGGTGCGGCTATCCAAGCGGGAGGTCATCCGTTGTCTTCCATTTCGCTAGTGAGTCGTGCGAGGCAGCCTATCCCCGTGGCTCTGATGATGAGAGTGGTGAGCTTTTGCCACAGACACCAACAGGATATGCCTCACTTGACGATGCTTACATTCAGATAATTCATTCCATTTGTGAGTGTGCCTGGCGGAAGGTGAGACGCGCAACATGATGGCCACACCTCACATCATGGCGAGAAGGACGCGCGCTCGCCGCCGAGTGTGGCGCCTGAGCAGCATCGAGGGCTCCAGCGCCTCGACAACGAGACTCGCACGTTCCTCTGCGCGCGGCGCTAGCGATCAGAATGCCGGCTGAAAGACCATCAGCAAGACGATGATGGCCACCACGATTCCCACGCTGATGCCTACCACCGTGCCGCGGCTGCTCAGTGCGCGAAACTCGGCGCTATCCTTCCCCGAGGCAGCCAGGGCGCGGATCTGCCTGCTCAGCGTGGGCGTGTAGAGTCCCAGTCCCATGGCAACTGCGATCACATAGAGGACGAGCGCCAGCAACAGCCAGTGCGTGGTGAGGGGGGTGTGCCCGAGGACCGCCAGTGCGAGGCCCGTGATGAGCAGGAGCGCGTATGCCGGATTTGCCACGCGGTCGTCCAGGAATTTGACGGTCTTGAGCGCGAATTCCAGGTGCTCGGGCTGGCGCTGGCCACGCACGATCCAGATCGCGTACGTGGCGTTGAAGCCAACCGCAACAATGGCGGAAAAGACATGCAGGTACTCGACGAGGCTGAATAGCCAGGGCATGGGGAGCTTCCTTTCTTGATCGCCGCCGCTCGTGCTGTGAGGGCAGCTCACATTCTTGTGACCACCGCTTCACATTCGAATGTGGTCGCTGTCAACATGATACAATAGACATGTGGATGGTGTCAACATTGGGAGAGGTGGGGCGTGTGAGCGACCAGAACGAGAGAATGCCCTCGGCCCGGGTGAGCGTGCCTGATCTTGCGGCGGGCCAGGCGCGGTCATATCATCATGGGAACCTACGTGAGGCGTTGATCCAGGCGGGACTCGACATCCTTGCGGAGGCTGGCGCCTCAGGCCTGACCCTGCGCGAGGCCGCGCGCCGGGCGGGCGTGAGCCACAACGCGCCCTATCGCCACTTCGCCGACAAAGAGGCCCTGCTGGCAGCCATCGCCGAGGAAGGCTTTCGTGAGCTGGCGCACGACCTGACGCTGGCCCGCGACCGGGTCCCGCAGTCGGCTCAGGCACAGCTAGAGGAGACCGGCTGGGCCTATGTGCACTTCGCGCTGACGCATCCGCAGCACCTGCAGATCATGTTTGGTCGTGTCTTTGCCGACCGGCGGCACTATCCCGACCTCGATGAAGCCGCCACGCGGGCCTTTGAGGTGCTGGTCGAGGTCATCAGAGCCGGCCAGGCCGCACAGACGATCATCCCCGGCAGCCCTCGACAGGTCGCGGTGGGCGCGTGGGCGATGGTGCACGGCCTCGCGCTCCTCCTGGTCGAGCGGCAGGCGCCCGTCGCGGTGGGCGAGAGCAACGGCGAGGAAGCGCTGGTGCGACTGTGCCTCCGCCAATCCTATGAGGGAATGCGCTGGCGAGGCGTGGGCTAGGCTGGCGAGCGATGGCGAGTCGCACCTGGGCGCGCGTCGCGATGTTGGCCTGAGCCCCCATCATGGCGCGTCTTGGGCCGAGCGAGCGCGCGCGAGGATCCCTAAACCTTGATATGATAAGGGATACCCAAGCTATGTGAGTCGCCGCTCGCCGAGGAGGAATCGTCATGCCGCGAATCATGCGCCGCTCACTCCTCGTGCAGCTCGTCAGCGTCTATCTGCTCTTCGTCATCGCCGTCCTGGGAACGGGCGTCGCCGTGAACGCCGTGATCGAGCGGCAGCTGCGGCACGATGTGGAGGCCTCTGATCAGGCGCTCGCGCAAGAGATTGCGCTCGAGACGAGGGATACCCTGCG
>DASWAC010000628.1:0-3255 GCA_036391335.1 Ktedonobacterales bacterium | reverse complement strand
GACGGGGACTCCGGCAGGGGTGGGTTTCGGACGCACGCCGCCTGAATTTCTCGTACCGGGGGACATAGTGGAGGCCAGCATCGAAGGCATAGGCACACTGCGCAACACGGTCCGGCAGGTGTGAAGGTTGGGGGAAACGGAGGAATGGAGAAGCGGCGGGGAGCATCCGTGCTCCAAGTGGCGTGGAGTGCACGTCACGATAGGATTCCGTTCCAAACCGCCGCAAGTGAGGCGCTATGCCTCGTGATGAGGGAGCTCTCGCTCAACCTGCCATACATACGTTAACTATGTGTGAAAGGTTGCATCCATCCGAAAGGCTCGCTCTTGGTTTGCTTCTTAGAGTATAGCAGCTTCCCCAAGCCAAGGCAAGACTATGTGAATCTATTAATAAGCAGACTGTGATGTATAAAGAAAACATTCAGTGTCAGCCCTTTTCACCGACTGTGTACAATACTCGCTGGAGACCAAGCGGTGATACTCTTCATCTGCCTGCGGGCGAGCCTGAGAGAGGCTATCCACTATGCAAGACCGATCCTATAGCGCCGGGCTGGAGCAAAGCGTTGATGATGAGATCGCGCAGGCCCGGATGCGCCAGCAAAGCCTGCAGCACGCACTGGGCACGCCCGCCGCGCCGCCTGTGCCACCGGCACCGGCAGAGGAAGCGGCGTCAGCCACCGGTAGCGCTGCCCCAGGCGCGGTAGCTCCCAGCGCGTCACCCTATCCCGCCCAGCCATATCCAATCCAGTCCCCGGCACAGGCCGCGTCTCCACAGGCGTATCCCGGGTCGCCTATGCTGACGAGGCGTCGTGCGCCAACTCTACCGCTCCTCGTGGGCGTTGTCGCGGGCCTTCTCGTGCTCACTGGGGTGCTCATCGCGGTGCTGGCGAGCCGTTCACAAGAGCCGCTCGATGCGCGTTCGTTCGTGCCGCTCGCCATATGGATTCTCGTGCTGCTCGGGCTCGGTATCGTGGCCTATGGCGTTTGGGTAGCGCTCACCGCGACCGGCAAGGCCGCTCCCGCGCGGCGCCCAGCAGCCACCTATCGCCGCCCAGAAGACGAGCTCGACGCCCTCTCGCTGCAGATCACCCGACTGGAGCAACTCCGCGGCTGGATGGCGACGGACAGCGAGTTTGGCCGCCTGGTGGACGCGATGATTGGGAAGCAGGTGCTGGCGGCTGAGGCCCGGCAGAAACAACGGGCAATCATCACGGCCGTGGTGTCATCAGTCCTCTCCCTTCTGGCCGGCTGGCTGCTCTCAGCCATCAGCCCAACGACGACACTGCTGCAGCTCCTCCACTGGTGAGCGGCGCCTCCTCGCCACGAGGGAGAGGAGGCGGGTAGGGTGGATGTCTAGACCGCGCCTGAAGCAAGCATCTCGTCCGTCGAGTCGCCTGCGTCGTCGTGCCGGGTCGTGGCAAACACTGTCGTGGTCGAGGCCGCGTGCGCGTATTCTGGATAGGCCACCGCGCCATGCTCGTGGCGATCGAGCCCTTCTAGCTCGCCCTTCTCACTGACGCGCAGCAGGCGCAGGGCGTTGAGCCCGTACATGAGCGCCGCCGAGAGGGCGAAGGTTACCGCGACCGTCACGCCGGACCCAATCGTCTGAATGCCGAGCAGCGTCGGGCCGCCTCCGTAGAAGAGTCCCGTGAGTGTGCTGGAGGTGTCTGCGCCGGTGGCGGTCGGCGCGCCATAGGCTCCGGTGGCGAAGAGACCGAGCGAGACTGTTCCCCAGATGCCGGCACCCATGTGAACGGGCACGGCCCCGATGGGGTCATCAATCCGGAGGTGCTCGAGTGTGTCGAGTCCCCAGACTACCACCAAGGCGGCAACACCGCCAATGATGAATGCGCCGATGGGATCTACCCAATAGCACGGGCAGGTGATGGCGACCAGGCCGCCGAGGAACCCATTGACGGTGAGGCCGAGATCCCACGTCTTCCCGCGATGGTAGGAGATGAAGAGGGCCGTGAGCCCCGCCGAGCAGGCGGCAAGTGTCGTGTTGAATGAGACACGGCCGATGCCCTGGATGTCGAGGGCCGAGAGGGTGCTGCCCGGATTGAAGCCGTACCAGCCGAACCAGAGGATCAAGCCGCCCACCGCGCCAATAATGAGGTCATGAGCTGGCGGCGGACCCCCGCCATCGCGCTTGAAGACCCTGGCCAAGCGTGGACCCAGCGCCAGCGCGCCGGCCAGCGAGATGACGCCGCCGATGGTGTGCACGACCGTCGAGCCGGCGAAGTCGTGGAAGCCGAGGGTGGCCAGCCAACCGTCAGGTCCCCAGGCCCAGTGACCGACGATGGGATAGATGAAGCCGGTGACGCCGATGCTATAGAGGATGTCGCCCGTGAACGAGCACCGGCCCACCATGGCGCCAGAGGTGATCGTGGAGGCGGTGTCGGCGAAGGCAAACTGGAAGACCCAGAAGGCCAGCAAAGGAATGCCGGTGGCGCCATAGGTGGGCGCGAGCCCCTGCAGGAAGAAGCCATGGGCGCCGATGAGTGGAGTGCCTGGCTCGAACATGAAGGCGAAGCCCCAGGCCCAGAAGAGGATGCCACAGATACAGGTATCGGCGATACCCTCGACGAGGATATTCACAGACTCGCGCGAGCGGGCGAAGCCGGCTTCGAGCATGACGAAGCCCACCTGCATGCAGAAGACAAGGAAGGCCGCGACGAGGGTCCAGACGGTGTTGACGGCGTTCATGGTCGGCGTGGCGGGTGAGGTGTCCGCGCCGGCGGCGTGGGTGATGGTGGGCAGGAAGATGCCGATAAGCGCGAGCACGAGGGCGAAGCCAAGGAGCTTCCCACCCATGAGGAGGCCGACGTAGCGTCGAGCCAGCGGATCGCGGAGGTTGGTGCGAAGGCGAATCCACGCGCGGCCGAGGAGATGCGGTGACATGCGATGGGTCCTTTCAACGAGCGCGACGAAAAGACATTCGCGGCCAGTCGTGGACGCATCCGAGCGCATCTTTGCGCTCCGCGAGGCAAATGAGCTCAGCTATGATCACCATGCACAGTGCACAAAGGATATTTCAGGTTGCCGCGACTCATGCGGTAAAATCGGTGTCTGATGTAGCACTATGCACAATAACCTGCCCATGTCGACACTATAGCATGCGTCCCGCGCCTGCCAAATGGCATGACTGCAGCGAATTGAAGGGCTCAATATTGTGCAGTTCGCCCAATTATCGGTAGTCAGCGACAGTCCTCGCGTGACCAGTGGGGGCGCAGACGGTATAGGTGCCGGAGTGCATGC
>DASWAC010000627.1:0-2480 GCA_036391335.1 Ktedonobacterales bacterium | reverse complement strand
TGGATGACATCGAGACTCGTGAGCAGATACATGCCCATCCACACTGACATGCGCGCACCGCGAATGGCGTCGAGGATTGGCGTGGCGCGGGCGGCGGGCTCCACAAACACGCGCACATGCGCTGTGGCAGCGAGAGTGGCGCATTGGGGCTGGCAGGAAGGCGTGCCGCTGGTGACAGACGAGGTGGCGCGCTGTGCCGGAGATGCGCTCAGGCCACACCCTGCGAGCGCCGTGAGGAGGCAGAGCACGGCAGCGATGGCGAGACTCCGGCTGTGCATGCGCTACCTCCCTTGGCCATGCTCCCCGCCTGCTCAATTGTGGCAGAATGTGCGCCAAAAAGCGAACGGCTGGCCAGAGCGGGAGAACGCCCAAAGCCAGCCGTGCCTGCGCGTGAGCCTAGTGGTGCAGCGCGATGAAGAGTGGCGCCATCACCAGGGTGATCGTGCTGAGCAGCTTGATCAGCACGTGCAGTGAGGGGCCGGCGGTGTCCTTGAAGGGATCGCCAACGGTGTCGCCCACCACAGCGGCGGCGTGAGCCGGGGTGCCCTTCCCAAGCGTCTCGCCCTTCTCACCTTTGAGCTTGCCCGCCTCGATGTATTTCTTGGCGTTATCCCAGGCGCCGCCGGCATTGTTCATGTAGAGTGCCATGAGAATGCCGACGATCGTGCCCGCCATGACCACGCCCGCAGCGGCTTCTGGGCCAAGGGTGACGCCGACCAGGATCGGCACGGCCACGGCGAGGACGCCTGGCACCACCATCTGCCGGAGCGCGGCAGAGGCGCTAATATCCACGCAGCGCGCATAGTCAGGCTCTTCCGTATACGTCATGATGCCTGGCTTCTCCCTGAACTGGCGGCGCACCTCCTGGATCATGGCCTGCGCGGTCGAGCCGACGGCGCGGATGGCGAACGAGCTGAACACGAAGATCAGCGCGGCGCCGATGAGGGCGGCGATGAAGACCACCGGGTTCGCCAGGTTCACGATATTTGACTTGATGACGTCAAGGTAGGCGCTGAAGAGCAGGAAGGCGGCGAGGGCTGCCGAGCCGATGCCATAGCCCTTCGTCAGGGCCTTCGTCGTGTTGCCCACGCTGTCGAGCGCGTCCGTCACATTGCGGACCGACTCGTCCTGACCGCTCATCTCCACGATGCCGCCGGCGTTATCGGTAATGGGGCCAAAGGTGTCCATCGCCAGGATGTAGGCGGCGCTCATCAGCATGCCCATGGTGGCGACAGCCGTGCCATACACGCCAAAGATGTACGACGTGGCAGGTGTTGGCGCTGCTTGCGTGCCCAGCCAATAGGCCGCGCCGAGGGCGGCGGACATGGTCAGCACCGGGAAGGCCACATTCTCATAGCCCACCGCGACACCCGCGATGATGGTAGTCGCCGGGCCGGTCTTGGCGGCCTCCGCGATCTCGCGCACCGGGCGGAACGAGCCTGCGGTGTAATATTGGGTGATCCACACGAAGAGGAGGCTGGTGACCACACCGATGATGCCGTCAATGGCGAACCGCCACCACTGCGCCGTGGACGGCGAGAGGAGGAAGTAGCAGGCGCCGGTGATCGCGATCATGGCGAGGATCGCGGTGACATAGAAGCCCACGTTGAGCTGGCCCATGGCCACGTCGCCGGCGTCTTTGCCACTATTCGGCGCGGGCATCGTGACGGCGGCCCTGCGCACGGTGAAGAGCCCCGCCAGCGAG
This sequence comes from Ktedonobacterales bacterium, assembly GCA_036391335.1. GTDB lineage: Bacteria > Chloroflexota > Ktedonobacteria > Ktedonobacterales > JADMIN01 > DASWAC01. The sequence continues at coordinate 775 of DASWAC010000627.1, read as the reverse complement.
CAGAGGATGCCGAGACCGACGGCGACCAGCGGGAAGACGACCCAATTGGCATAGTTTCCCGCGAGCTTAGCCGCGATCGCGCTGGCAACCGCCGCGCCGAGGATCATCGCGCCGATGTTTTCCGCCGAGGTGGATTCGAAGATGTCCGCGCCACGACCCGCGCAGTCGCCGACATTATCGCCCACCAGATCCGCGATGACCGCCGGATTGCGGGGGTCATCCTCAGGGATGCCTGCCTCGACCTTGCCGACGAGGTCAGCACCGACGTCAGCGGCCTTGGTATAAATGCCGCCGCCCAGCTGAGCAAAGAGGGCGACGAAGCTCGCGCCAAATCCGAAGCCAACGATATTCTGCGGCGCCGAGATGGGGTTATCGAGCCCGCCAAAGACGAAGAACAGGACGATGACCCCCAGCAGGCTGAGTGACATCACGAAGAAGCCGGACACGGCCCCCCCGCGCAACGCGATCATGAGCGCATCGCCGAGACCTCTGCGTGCCGCGCTGGCCACACGGATGTTCGACTGGACCGCGACACGCATGCCGATGTAGCCCGATGTGCCGGAGAGTGCCGCGCCGACCAGGAAGGCAACTGCGGTGTGCCAGCCAATGGTGATGGCATCGTTCCCTCTGGTGAGCGCCGCGAGGACGACACCCATGATCACCGCGGCGACGATGGCCAGGATGGCGATGGTGCGATATTGCCGGCTGAGGAAGGCCTGGGCGCCCTGGTGGATGGCGTCGGAGACCTTGCGCATCTCAGGGGTGCCGGTATCCT
>DASWAC010000626.1:0-1559 GCA_036391335.1 Ktedonobacterales bacterium | reverse complement strand
CGTCGAAGCGACACGGCAGGCACTCGCTCTGGGCATCGAGCGGGCATTCTGGGTCGCGCTGGGCATCTGCGCTCTCACCTTCGTGGTGAGCCTCTTTCTCAAGGACGTTCCCTTGCGGCCGCGTGACCGAGATGCTGACACCACTGAGCCAGCCGGCGAGCCCGCGCGCGCGTGAGTGCCAACGGACCGGCAATCATCCTGCCGGTTGACACGCGGTCAGCCGCCGCATATACTCGCTGCGAAGAGACAACATGTTCCCAACAGCCGCGACCAGGAAGAGTACGCGGGCAGCCTTGGCATCAGCGAGCTGGAGATGGTGCGAGCCAGCGCCGAGGCGTCCGCTGAAATGGACCTGCGAGCCGCTACCCGACGGGCGTGTGAAGCGCCCCGAGGCGAATGCCGGGAGCCTCCCGTTAGCGAGGCGGAGCATCGGCGTCGAGCCAGTGCTTTTCAAGGGGCCAGTGTATGCTGGCCTGAATGTGGGTGGCACCACGAAGGCTGTTGAGCCTCTCGTCCCAGTCGGGGATGAGGGGCTTTTTTGTTGGGCGCGGATCGCGCCATGGAGAGGAGAATCGGATGAGCATGTTTGTCATGAGCTGGCGAGGCACATCCTGGCGCAGCGAGCGCACACCCAATTGCGGCAGACCCTGCCTGGCTCCCTTCTTCAAGCCTCCACCAGGCAGGCCCACATCGAGAGGATTCCCATGCGCACCGCGACCCAAGCTCACCCACTAGCCTCATCCCCCACCACGACAGTGAGTGGGCTCCTGCCCGTCACTCGTGAGATCTCCGCCGACCTCGAAACGCCTATCTCCGCCTATCTCAAGCTGGCCACCGGCCGCTATGGCTTCCTCCTCGAAAGCGCCGGCGACGGCCAGCACCAAGCCCACTACTCCATCATCGGGCCAGAGCCCTATATGGCGCTGCGCATCAAAGGTGATCGCGCCGAGCGTCACTGGCTCTCCGGGGAGCGCTCCGGCCAGGTGGACTGCGAGCCATGCGTCGATCCCGTGGCATGCGTGCGCGCCGAGCTGGATCGCCGCCCGCTCTCGCCCAGCGGTGACGCGCCCCACTATGGTGGCGGCGCCTATGGTTACTTCGCCTATGAGGTCGCGGCTCGCTACGAGGCCAGCGTTCCCATTCCAGACGGCGACTCGCTTGGCGTGCCAGACGCGGTCTTCTGCTTCGTGGATACCCTCGTGCTCTTCGATCACCCACGCCAGCGCATTCAGCTCGTGACGTATGTGGATATGGCCGAGGCGGGCGGCGATGTCTCGCGCGCTCGCGCCGCTGGCGAGGCGCGTCTCGATGCCCTAGAGCGCCGCCTGGCAGGCGCGTCACCTCCGACGGCCCATGCGCCATCAGCGCCCGCTGAGCCCCTTGCCCTTTCCCCAACGCCACTAGAATCTCGTGAGGCCTACCAGGCGGCCGTGCGGCGCATCAAACGACACATTCGGGCTGGTGATTGCTATCAGGTGGTGCCTTCACGCCGGATCGCCCGCTCGACCAGCGCGAATCCGCTTGCCGTTTATCGCGCGCTACGCCGGGTGAACCCCTCG
>DASWAC010000625.1:0-3521 GCA_036391335.1 Ktedonobacterales bacterium | reverse complement strand
TGTGCTCGCGACTGGGTGGCTCTCTCATGCAATGGCTGTCACTCTTTATGGAAAGTAGTCAGACAATGGGCATTCGCGCGGTAGTCTTCGATATCGGCGGCGTGCTGGAGCTCGCCTCAGCGAGTGGGGGTGAGCCCGCCGGGGCAATGGCCAGCCTCTTCGCCGACTGGGATGAGCGGCTCGGCCTGGCAGCCGGCGCCCTGGGCGGGCATCTCGACGCGGCGGAGAGCGGCGCGCGGACGGAGGCCGAGATGCAGGCGCGGCTGGCCACGCTGGTGGGGATTGATGCCGCCACAATCGGCGCATTCATGGATGCGTTTTGGGATGTCTACATGGGTGAGCCAAACACCGCGCTCATCGCCTATCTTCGCGGCCTGCGCCCGGCCTATCAGACGGCCATCCTCAGCAATAGCTTCCTGGGGGCGCGTGAGCGTGAGGAGGCGCGCTATCATTTCGCCGAGATGGTGGATTTCCTGGTCTATTCGCATGAGGAAGGCATCGCCAAGCCTGACCGTGCGATCTTCGAGCGGACCATAGAGCGCCTGGGTGTCGAGCCGGAGGAGATCGTCTTCGTAGATGATGTGGCACGGAATATCGCCGCGGCGAGCGAGATGGGCATCCAGGCCGTGCGGTTTCGCGACACCACGCAGGCCATCGCCGAGCTAGATGCCCACCTGCGCGGCTCCCTGACGCGCTAAGAGATGGCGTCACTTCGTGCTGGGCTGCAGTACCTCATTCGTGAGCACGGTGAGATGGAGGGGCAGCGCGGGAGATTTCATCAAGACGGCCAGATGCTGGGCCTCACTCACCGTCATGTTCCCGCCACTCACCTGCCCTAGGCCGTCAATCTGGCTGTTGATGGTGGCCGACTCGACCACGTTGTCATTGGCCGCGATGGTGAGATACTGCCCGAGATGGCTGGCGGTATACTTGGCGAAGTCATCCTTGGCCGCGCCCGCGAAGGCGAATGCGACGGCCGGCTGGTTCGTTTGTGGGTCTAGCGCGGCATTGATGCTGCTCGGGTCGATCTGGTCGCCGGTGAAGACGATGTGAAACTGCCTGGCCGCACAGGTCGCGGCGCAGGTCTTGCCTGTCACGTCCGTCCCTACGGCGACCAGGGTCGTGCCCGTGTCGAGAATGGCGACGCCGCCATGCTCCGTCAGCGTGCTCACCACCTGGGCGTCATTCGTCACGCCGGGCAGCTCGACCACGATATGGTCGGCGCCTTCGACCCGCACCACCGAATCCGTGATAGCGAGGCTGCCCAGCCGCCGCGTCAGCACCTGTTTGGTCGTGTCGAGCCAATTCCCGATGACACAGCCTGGCTTATCGGGCAGGCAGCTCGCCTGCAGGGTGAGACGAGACCCGCCATCCGTCATCAGGGTATGCTGAGGCGCACCACACGCGGCAAGCGCCGCCAGCGCCAGCACAGCAAGGACCAGCGCGCGCATTCGCTTCACAGCTCGCTCCTTTAGCATGGGGAGTCGGGGAGACAACGCCTCGGTGATTCTACCCCATCGGGAGCCAGATGAGCGAGCCCTCGCTTGTGACCGTCGCTATTGCGTCATCGGCGGCCGCTGCCCCTGATAGAGCGGCGCGGTGGGCGTGAGTGGTGGGTCAGGCACGAAGATATAGACCAGCATGGATGCGTTGATCACCAGCAGCAGGATGAACCAAACCCAGTCGCTTCGCTGGGCCGTGCGGACGAGCGCCATGATCCAGGCGATAATCATGGGAATCACTGCCAGCACCACAATGATGAGCCCGATCGCGAAGAGCGTGGGATTCCCCGGCGTCGAGGCGGTGCTCCCGTAGTAGGTCAAAGATGCCCCACCGGCGATGCCGGCAATCGTGAGGATGAGCCCGACCACCAGGACGGCGGCGCCGGCGAGATAGAGCGTGCGAATGACGGACTTGCGCATGCTGTGCTTCCTTTCCTGAATGCGACCTGCCAGACATCCAAGGAATGATAGGGCGCACATGCGGCCACGACAAGTCGCGCTCTCGCTCGCTTCATCGCGGCGCCGGCCATGCCTCGCGGCTCTGGATTGCACGCGCCGCGGACATCAGCATTTGCACGTCTTGTGTTGGCGGATTATCCTCCTGTGTGGGACGCCTATTTGTTACGTCCCCATGCGCCACATGTGTGGCCGCAACCACAGCCAGTGAAAGGCTTGGAAATTTCCGTGAGCAGCGATCAACAGCTGACAAACGTGAATCCACAAAACATCGCAGTGACACCATCTTCCCCACACTCCATCCCCTCTCAAGCCGATACGACTCAGATCCTTGGGCCTGCCGATATCTCTACAAATCCCGCTGACGCGACCCTGCCACCCACTCCACCCGCCGGACCACCCCCTGGCCGATATAGCACGCTGGCCGATATCGTGCGCGGCGTCTTCCGTGGCGCCTCCGCGATTGACGAGATGCGCACCCCTGGGGTCCTCGCGTGGATTGCCGTGGGTTTCATTCCTGTGGCGGGCACGCTGGCCGCCATCCGCGACGCGCGCTATGCCCTGCTCATCCGTGACTGGGGCGCGCTTTTCTTTAACGTGCTCGGGCTCATCCCCTTCGCCAAGGGCTTCTCGAATGTGGCGCTGGCCTCGCGGGCGCATCAGATGCACCGAGCCGTGCACACGGCGCATCAGGTGGCCCATGTCGTGCGGCGCGGGCGCGCGGTGGGCGCGAAAGGTCGCCAGGTGGCGCAGGCGTCGGTCGCCACAGGCGCGGCCCATGGCGTGGGCGTGCTGAATCTGATGACCAGCGAGGGCGCGACGCTGGACCGCAACGTCTTTGCGTGGCCCGCGCTCCTGTTTGCGCTGATCACGGCGCTGGTGGCCCCGCTGGCGGCAATCCTCGCGCTGGTGGCCTCGGCCGTCACGTCATTCTTCCCGACGCTCTCACAGGGCTATGCGACGCTCATCGTGGCGGGCATGGCGCTGCTGTGGAGCCTGAGCGCGGTGATGTTGGCCCGGCGGGCGAATCGCGATGCGAAGCTGCTGATGGGGCGACAATATGCCCGCGCGATCATCTCGTGGCTGGCATCGGTGCTCTCTTGGCTGAGCTTCATCGTGGTGCTGGTCGCCTCCCTTGGCCTGCTCTTTGCCGAGCGCGGCCTCTTCGGCGTGCGCTAGCTCCCCGTCGCTCGTGTGTTCCGTTGCCGTGCGCCTGAGTGATCGGGAGCATGGCAACGTGAGCGGCGGGACGGCGACGGTGGTGGCGCTGCGTCAGCGGTGGGAGCGGAGTGCAAGATGTTCACGCAACGCCCGTTGGGTGAGGCAGGGCTGACGTACATACGTGAGCGGCTCGATGGAGGACTGACGCCCGCCCAGCACTTGCTCCAGGTCCTTCCTACGGAGCAGGGCCAGGCGGTCACCTACCTCCCAGCCTGGGTGCCTGACACGTATGCCACCGATTTCGAGGGGGCATGGGGCATCCTGACTGACCCCGCCGTCCACCAGCAGGATCCCATCCTCGATTTGTACCTGTTCCTCAGAGACGTCATTCGGACCTTCCTG
>DASWAC010000624.1:0-4632 GCA_036391335.1 Ktedonobacterales bacterium | reverse complement strand
TGACAGCGCCTGGCCTTGAATTGCACGCGGGCGCGTGCCCACCAGTACTGTTTCTCGAGTGGGCGCAGGGCGAGGCTGCGCGCCATGGCATCACTCGCGATGGCGTGCTTATCCAAGGCGCTCAAGATGACCCCGGTGAGGTACCAGGCTTCATCAAATTGAGGATAGAGGTCAGTCGCTTGCTTCACGCAGTGCAATGCTTGCCCGTAGTCCTTCGCGGTGTAGTGCGCTTTGGCAAGGTTATTCAGGCGCTGAGCCTCTGGCCACTGTAGGCGGGCGGGCTTTGCGTTACGCAAGATGTGTCGGAGTAGCGCGAGCTCACGCTCGTCCAGCGCCGCCACGGTCTCCCAGCCCAGCTCTTCTACCGTCACTGGCTGTTCAGCAGCTGGCTCGATGCGCCCAGCTCGCGTACCGCAGGAGGTAAGCGCTCCGGCTCGATGCGCTCAGCCATGACCACGAGGAGAATGCGCGTAGGCTGGGCAGGTGTCGCGAGCCCGCAGGCAGCGAGCAGCGCGGGGGTTCCCAGTCCCGTGGCCGAGAGGACCACGACGCAGGTGTCACGCGCCCGCAGAGCCGATTGTGCCGCGTCCGGCAATGTCTCTGCCGTATCGGGCAGCTCGACGGGCACCACGTCATGCCCAGCCTGGGCCAAGATCTTCCCGAGCGCGGTGGCGAAGGCAGTATCTGACGCGCAGTGAGCCAGTGCGATATCGAGCGCCATGGCTGTTGCCTTTCCTGGGGAGGAGGGGGTGGTAGCGCAAGTATAGCAAGAAAGGGTGCCTGTCTGCCGAGGCACGCGCAGCGACTGAGCCTGTGCGCTTACCGACACTGAAAGACTGCGTAATGCCTGCCTCATCGCCCTAATTGATGGATACACAGAGGGCTAGAGAGATGGTACGGGGGTGCTCTGAGCATGGGGAAAGCCAGCTCGACCGCGATCACCGCAACGCTCCTTCGGACAACCATGATGTCGGCGCGGCCGCTGGCGCGTACGGTGCGCACCTAGTTGATCTCCCCCCAGAGACTGATCGCCCCTGGCGTCGCATGTGGTAGTTCGCTCTTGCGGCCACGCGCACGGTGAGCAGCACCTCAGGACCCAATGGAACGCCCGCAGCGAGCAGAACCCAGGCGTTAGGGTTGAACGACTGCCCCCACACTGGTACTCGAGGACGTTTGGTCTGCGTGTTCATTTGGTCAAGTGGAGCGTTCGGTCTCGCTCGTCAGCGCACTCAAGATGATGTCGACCATCGCATCGGCGCGATCTGGCGATGGAGGCTGTGTCTCTTGCCCAGGCACCAATAGCTCCGTCACGGCATACGACAGCAGTCCGCCGAGCAGCATGCGCGCCACCGCCTCGAAGTCCGCTTCTACAATGATCCGCTGCTCGCTGGCCGCGCGCAAGAGACTCCCGACCAGCGTAAACCCGCGCTGCGGGATGGCCGAGTAGAACGCGGCGCCAAGCTGTGGGAAACGTGGCGCCTCAGCCATCATCGTGCGCCACAGTGCGAGATATGACGGCTGACACATCAACGTGAGGATTTCACGGGCGGCTGTCGTCAGGGACTCGCGGAGCGCACGGAAGTCGCGCGGGGGCGAGAGCGCCGCGAATCGCGCTGAGAAGTCCGGCTGCTCCGTGGTCAAATGCCCAAGGACCGCGGCGAAGAGCTCCTCTTTGCTCGCAAAGTACCGATAGAGCGTCTCCTTGGAGGAGACGCCCGCTTCCGCGAGGATGGCATCTGTACTCGTCGCTTGAAAGCCCCGCTCGAGGAACAGGCGTTGCGCGGCAGCAAGGATAGACTCGCGAGTCTTCTCGGTGCGGCTACTGTGTCCCCGGTCGCTCCCGCTCATCAGGCCTCCACCTCGTTGTTCAGGTGCGCACGGGCAAGACGGGCCGATGCGCCTGCCTTGGACCTCGTGGCGGGAGAGAGGACGCCAATGGTTCGGTCCGGTGGCCGCAACGCCCACGAGGCGAGCGCAAGAGCGGCAACCAACAGGGGAAAGCTGACGGTGCCGATAGCGGCACCACTCGCCCCCAACGAGATAGCCGCGCCCGTCATTTCGAAGAACGTGCCCGCGTACGCCCATTCCTTGAGCCGCGGAAAACGCGGCACAAGGAGAGCCACGGCTCCAAGCAGCTTCCATGCTCCCAGGATCGTGAGCACGTACACCGGATAGCCAAGCTGCGTGATGACCGAGACAACAGGCGGGCCGGCGACGAGCGCCTGGCGTCCATGCACGAGATCTGTCAGACCGCCTGCCAGCAGCTCGAGCGCCACAAAGCTGGTGGTCGCCCAATAGCCAATTGCTTTCGCGCTCATCCTCTTGTCTCCTTCTCCGGTCGCCTTGCAGGTCAAGACCACTGCGGAGGGTGCGTTCCAATCGCCTCACATTCAGTATCGTACCGTACGGTACGATGATACGTGAAGAAGGTCACGTCCGTCAATGGCGGAACACAAGACGCTTTGCCAGACCATGCGCTGCGCTCGCGGCAAGAGTGCCGTTCTGCCTTCGGTTTCGCTCCGGCTGCACCTCGACACGCACGCGTACAGGTGGCGCCGACGCTCCTCTCCGCGGGCCGGCAGCAAGAATGTCTGCCCCGCTACACCGCACGGTTTAGGTATCAGTGCAGACCTCAGGTAGAGTCGAGTCAGACTATGCAGCTCCTGGGGAACTCATGGCACCCTCGACGCGTTGTGAGAGGGAGCGCAACGTTCTTGCCCTGAAGGAGGCGCATATGCACGCGGGACGAACTCTGATACGGTGGATCGGGATGCTACTCCTAGGGCTGGCGCTCGCGCTCACCGCGTGCGGCACGCTGCCTGGTCGCGATGCGGCGCCACTCCCCGGCACACCGGACCGCGTGCGCATCGAGATAAATGCGTTGATCCCTCCGGTAGGCGGCTTCAAGTCCGAGGTGACCCTGACCGATGTGGCGGCAGTGCGGCAGCTCTACGCAACGATCGCGGCGCTCCATCAGTCGCCAAGAGAACAGAGCTGCACATCTGAGCTCGGGCCATCGTATAGGCTGACCTTCTATCAGGCCGATCACCTGCTCATCACGGGATCCGCCATGCGCTACGGATGTCGCCCGCTCTCGGTGGGCGGCGAGGCACAGTCACGGCAGACGACTCAGCAATTCTGGACTCAGCTCGACCAGGCGATCTATCTGGCAGCGCCACCGGCTCACCCTGAGCGGCTCGCCATCATTGACGCGTCTCGGCCGGGCGAGCGCCCTCTCGTCGCGGAGATCTCCTCGCCGGCAGTGACTCAGCGGCTCTACAGCGCGATCCTGGAGCTTCCCCTCGTGCTAGGAACCCAGGGACCAATCACCGTTGCGGCGGACTACCAGCTCCTCTTCCGGTCAGCCGACCAGGCGATACCCGCCTCGCTCGACCTCCAGCAGAACACGCTCGCACTCAACGGCAGCTATCAGTCACGCGGTGGCACGTTCCAGCTGACGCCATCATTCCAGGCGCTGCTGCGCGAGACCCTGGCAGGGGCCAGCTTCGCACCCGCCATACCAGATGGAGCCACGCTGGGTATCCAGAAGGGAGGGACGGCTCAAAGCCAGGTGACCATCGGCGACGGGAAGCTGCTCCAGTCGCTCTATCTGCATACGCTCGGCCTGGCATCCGCGCAGCCATCGCAGGGCTGTCCCTCGAATGAGGACAAATTGGCGGGCAAGGGCACATGGTACCAGCTCAGCTTTACGAAGTGGAGTCTGCCACTCCTTCAGCTTCAGATCTACGAGGGGAGCTGCCAGCTCATCCAGGTGATGCCAGGCGGGCGCTCTCTCCAGGGCGACGCCACATTCTGGGACCTGCTGCACCACGCCGGCACATGAGCGGCGGGCCTGCACCCTGTCGCGTTGCCTGCTGTTTTGGGCTGGTGCTATAGTTCTCAGCACATGCTTACTGTCAGCTTCCCCAGAGTGCTAGGCGCCGCACGTGACAGCTCACCGCATCCCCGGTCTGACCCTGGTTGACCATACCTTTCGCGTCCCACTGGACCATCAGCGGCCCGATGGCGAGCAGATCAGCATATTCGCTCGCGAGGTCACGAAGCCGGATGGCGAGTCGGCCGATCGCCCGTGGCTCGTCTTCTTACAGGGCGGCCCCGGCGGGAAATCGCCGCGACCACTCGGACGCAGCGGCTGGATCGAGCGCGCTCTGCAGGATTACCGAGTGCTCCTCCTCGATCAGCGTGGCACCGGGCTGAGCTCACCCGTGACCGCACGCACGCTCGCCTGGCGTGGCGATGCTCAGTCGCAAGCCGACTACCTGAAGCATTTTCGCGCCGATGCGATCGTGCGCGATGCCGAGCTTATCCGCAAGGCGCTGCTCGGCCCTGATGAGCGATGGAGTATCCTGGGGCAGAGCTTCGGGGGCTTCTGCGCGACCACCTATCTCTCCCTGGCTCCAGAGGGGCTGAGGGAGGTGTTCATCACCGGCGGGCTCCCGCCCATCTTCCATAGTCCCGACGAGATCTATCGCGCCACGTATAAGAGGGTGCTCGGCAAGAACGAGCTCTACTTTGCCCGCTATCCGGATGACCAGGAGCGCGCCGCCGCGCTCGTGGCGCACCTTGGCAGCCATGAAGTCCGCTTGCCTGACGGCAGCCGCCTGTCACCTC
>DASWAC010000623.1:0-2552 GCA_036391335.1 Ktedonobacterales bacterium | reverse complement strand
CACCAGGGTGGATCCCAGCGAATGCCCGGCCATGAAGGCGCCAAGCCATGCGGCCAGCTTCTCATCCACCACCGCGCCGGCCGGCTCAGCCACTTCGACACCCGTCGCGGAAGACTTCACCCGCACACGCAGCGGCGCATCGAGCACCTTGCTGGCAGCCTTGCCGACCACTTCGAGTGCGTAGTCCCGGCTGAGCATATGCCGGTGAAACTCATACTGCGTGTGCAGCACCAGCTCTGGCTCATCGCCGGGGATGATCGCAACGGGCTGCGCTGATGCCAGCAGCGCCGCGACCGAGGGATTCTGCGCGCGGCAGTGCAGCCGGATGGTCAGCCATTCGCGGCGGGCGCGCTCCAGCAGGGAATCATCTTGCGCAGCCTGTTGCAATGGCCCGGCCAGCGAGACGGGCTCGCTCGCCCACAGATCCACGCCTGCCATCAGCGGCACACGCTGGCCGGTGCGCACATCGCGCAGATTGGCCCATGACCCATCAGCCAGCCGCAGGCGATGCTCGGTCGCGCCTTCGATCTCGAAGCCCAGCCGGGTTCGCAGCTTGATCGTCTGCGCATGGCGACGAATATGCCGATCGGTGACCATATCGCGTGTCTCGGCTCCGCTGGCCACGCTGATCTCGCGCCCATGCGCCAGCTCGCGGTGCAGCGCGTCATAGCGCAGCAGGCCATGGTCCGTTACCACGAGGCTGCTTCCCGTGAGGCATGCCCAGCCCTCGTTGAGGATCTTGGTCTGCATCTGCGGCACGAAATAGCGCATCTCGTCACGCACGATCTGCAGCAGGTCACGCTGCCAGTCCTCCAGGTTGGGGGCATGCTCGGCGAAGAACATGAGCAGGTCTTTTTGCGGCTCCGCAGGCACCCTCTTGGGCTCGGCAGCTCGTTGCGCCTCTTCTGCCTGGGCAGCCTTGGCCTTCTCGTCAGGGAAGAGGTCGGCATAGGGATCGCCGGGCGGGGTGCTATCTGACTTGCCACGCTTGCGCGCAGGTGCGCGCCCTCTGGCCTGCTCGATGCTGATATTGGGGTCAATGTGCTCCTGGATGGCCAGCACCGCATCGAGGAAGCGCTCCACCGGCTCGCGGCCGTGGTCAAACTCATAGCGGCGGACCCGCTCGGCATTGACACTGACGTGGGTGATCATGTCGCGGGCGGTGTGCTGGAAGTACGCGTTGTTCTTGAACATGTCGGTGTGCCCCAGCACATGGGCCACCACGACCTTGTTCTGCAGCAGGTCATTCTGCTCCATGAGGAAGGCATACGAGGGGTTAGTGTTGACGACGAGCTCGTAGATCTTGCTCAGACCATAGTCATATTCCGTCTTCATGCGGAAGTATGCCTTGCCGCGCGACCAGTGGTTGAACCGGCCGGGCAGGCCATAGGAGGCAAACTCGTACATGATGTGCGGGGGCACGAGCTCGAAGTTGACCGGGAATGGATCCAGATTGAAGCGGCGCGCGATCTCCCAGATCTTCTCGATGGAAGCTTCCAGGTCGCGATAGTAGGCGTCGGGTTGTGCTGCGCTCATATCGTTGCGCCTCCCTTGACGGTGGCGGAGGATGTTCAGGGTGTGGGCACTGCCGGCGTGGAAACCTGTCGGGCAGAGAAGAAACGCTGCAGGGCGGGATAGACTTCGGACTTCTCACCAATGGTCACCGCAATGAATCGCGGATTCTCGATGCGGGAGAACGCGTGCATTAGGGTGCTCTGCGAGCGATAGTGTCCCTCGCGAATCTCGCCATAGCCGAAGATATTGCAGCGTGCGATCAGCTGCTCCACCAGGGCGACGCAGCGCTCGTTATCCCACGGCAGGTTGTCGCCGTCTGAGAAGTGGAAGGGATAGATGTTCCAATCCTCCGGCGGGTAGCGCTCGGCGATGATCTTGGTGGCTAGCTCATACGCTGAGGAGACCTGGGTGCCCCCGCTCTCACCGTGGGTGAAGAACTCCTCCTCGGTGACTTCTCGCGCCTCCGTGTGGTGGCTGATGAAGACGATCTGCACGTTCGTGTATTTCGTCCGCAGGAAGCGCACCATCCAGAAGTAGAAGCTGCGCGCGATATACTTCTCGAACTCACCCATTGACCCTGAGACGTCCATAAGGGCCAGCACCACGGCGTTGGACTGCCGCTGGATCGTGCGCTCCCAGCTCTTAAAGCGCAGGTCTTCGTCACGGATGTCGTGGAAGCCAGGCTGACCCTTCGCCGCGTTGCGCTTGATGTTTTCCAAGATGGTCCGGCGGCGGTCGAGGTTGCCCATCGGACCCTTCTTGCGCACCTCGGTAAAGCGGATAGCCTCGCTCTCGATGATGGCGGTCTTCTTTTCCTCCAGGAAGGGCAGCGCGAGATCCTCGAAGATCATCGCGGCCAGCTCTTCGATCGAGATATCAGCCTCGTAATATTCCTCGCCTGGCTCGTCGCCGGCCTCATCGGGATCACCAGGGGCGCGGCGCGGGTCGCGCGCGACCACGTCGCCCACTTTGCTCTTGCCGTTGCCCTGGCCCGAGTGTTTCTGCTTCTCGAAGTCATAGCGGAAGCGATACTCTTC
>DASWAC010000622.1:0-1809 GCA_036391335.1 Ktedonobacterales bacterium | reverse complement strand
ACTCATCGGTGGGTGGCAGCACATCAGTCGCCAGCGCCCAGTCCACGCTCGTGTATGCCCCATAGCCCAGGCCGAAGAATGCCGCCGCGATCAGCGAGCCGCCGAGGGTCTGGAAGAAGATAAAGATCATGCAGACGATGGTCATCATCGCGCCTGAGATGTAGACCAGGCTCTTGCGTCCCCAGCGGTCCGAGAGCGCGCCCGCGAAGTAGACAGTGACGGCTGCCGTCAGCATCACCACCACCAGAAAGACCGTCTGCGCGAGCTGTGGTGAGGTCACGGTGAGCCCAAACGCGCTGGCGCCATGCCCATTGCCGGTGATGCCGAGGACATCCTGCATGTAGTATTGCAGGAAGAAATACACTGACCAGATGCCAGTCATCATGAGCAGGCGTGTGAGCAGCACCCAGGTAAAATCAGGATATTTGCGGGCCTCCAGCTTGAAGCGGCTGAAGAACTCGCGCCATATGAGCGGGCGCGGCTGCGTGAGTGGCTTCTCTTTGACGGAGACCACAGTCAGGATGACGAGGAGCGCCTGCATAGCCGCGATGACGAGATAGGCGATGAGCACATGCGTGCGGAAGTCGGCGCTGTTGATGGGCTGAGTGTTCGCGCCATTCTGCTGTGTCTGCACCAATGAGCCCGCGATGAGGAAGCCCGCCACGGTGCCGAGCAGGGTGAGCAGCCCGTAGAATCCCGACGCCGAGCCACGCTGATCCGCCGGGATCTCGTCCGCGATGATAGCAGACCACGGCGCGTTGGCAAAGTTGTTCGATGCCTCCAGCAGGACGAAGAGCACCACGAGTCCTAGGAGCACCGTCGTGGGCGTGAGCGTCGCGCCATCGGCGAAATAGGCCAGCAGCCCGAAGCCGACAAGCACCAGGACGTTGAACACGGTGCCGATGATCATGAAGGGACGGCGGCGGCCCATCTTGAACCGCGCATAGTCGCTGAGGGCGCCTACGAAGGGATTGAGGAAGAACGCCACGAGAATGCCTGGCGCGGTCGCGATGGCGAGGTTGAGGCCCTTGTCTTGAAAGGCGAGCTGCGTGGCGATGACGGCGGGAAAGATGATGGCGAGGATGGCTTGCCAGTGCAGATTATTCGCGAACCAGAACACATTGATGGCGAGCTGCTTCCCCAGGCTTGCGCGGGGGAGGGATGCTGGCGTCGGGGCAGGTGCGCTCTCGGCGGACTCGAGGGTGTCCATCTCGTGCTCCTCGGGTGTGGCGGGTCGCAGCATCGCGGCCACGCGCGGATTGGCCGCAGTGTAGCAGACATGCTCGCCTGTCCGCAAGCGCCGCCGAGCGGGAGGATGCCCGCGCGGACTTTTCGTGGCCACTTGACGTGGCGCACCGATGCGAGCTACTATTACGTTATACGTAGTACGTGACGCGATATAAAGGTGTCGCGTGGTGGAAGATCGAGGCTGAATGTGCCTGACGATGTGAGCGAGTGGGGAAGGTTCTCTGATCCCTCACTCTTGATTCTCGCCAGCCTGGCAGCTGGCCCCAAGCACGGCTATGCCATGGTCGAGGATATCGCGGCGATGGCCGGGGTGCGCCTGGGTCCGGGCACGCTCTATGGAGCGCTGGCCCGACTCGAGCAACGCGGTCTGATCGAGCCGCTGCCCCCCGAAGAGCGCCGCCATCCCTATCGCATCACCGGCGCCGGGCGTGCCATGCTGCGCGAGCAGCTACGCGGGATGGAATATTTCGCGAGTGAGGGTCTGGCAAGGTTGGCCACCAATGACTGAGCGCACCACAGACTGGCTCATGCGGCTCTACCCGGCGGCGTGGCGAAAGCGCT